>NZ_JADBUZ010000155.1:0-92724 GCF_020245305.1 Microcystis sp. M20BS1
CTTGTTGGGTAAGACTTTTAGACTTTTTGTCAATCAAAAAGTACCAGGCATGGGAGTGATCAGGGGGAAAATCCCTGGACTTTTTCCCTGAAAATTAGGTAATTGGCCACCTCAAAACTGGTAAAACCCCACACCCCACACTCCACACCCCACACCCTGCCACCAGGAAAAACTTTTTGCCGCAAACCCTATTTTTTCTGATAAGCCGCCTGTAGATCCCGAATCGAAAACAAAGCTTGAAACTGTATTCCCTGAGATTGGTAAAATTCCGCCCCTCCTTGTTCTCTATCCACCAAAGCAATGATTAAATCTACCTGATAACCCGCATTGCGTAATCTTTCTACCGCTACCATGGCACTTTTCCCCGTTGTCACCACATCTTCGAGGACAACCACCGCGGCACCGGGGTTTAAAGTCGGCCCCTCGATATAAGCCATAGTACCGTGACCTTTTGCCTCTTTACGGACGATTAAAGCTGGAATCGGGCGATTTTCGTAGGCAGATACCACACTAACGGCACTGACAATCGGATCCGCTCCTAGGGTTAATCCTGCCACCGCTTGGGTATCTGGAGGCAGTAGGGACAGCAATAAACGCCCCACGGCTAAAGCTCCCTCCGCAGTGAGGGTAACTTGTTTACCATTGATATAGTAGCTGCTTTTTTGTCCTGAAGACAGGGTGAAATCTCCCTCTCGATAGGCAAGACGGACAAGAGCATCGAGGAGAAATTGACGCAGGGAAGCAGTATCGAGATTCGCCACCGAGGAATTAGCCATATTTTCAGGATTGGGAGCCTGACTGACTCCAAAATTTCGGTTACAATTAAGCCAAAAGTCATTATATATTGACTCGATCGCTAGTATTGATTTCTTTCTCATCCCATTGAAGCAATTTTTTAATTAACCCTATCCCTGTGAGGAGATTTTTACCCATGCGCGCTAAGTTTTTACTTCCTTCCCTGTTTTGTTTAACCGGTTTAGTTTGGTTGAGTCCGCCTAGTGCGATCGCCCAACGTTCCCCCGCCACCACTCCGGCACCGGTAAAAACCCAACAATTGCAACTTGTCCCCTCTCCCGATACGGCGGTAGGATTTAATAATATCCCTGGTTTGTTTAACCGCGCTGTTAATAACAATACGGGTCGTTTCTACGACTACACCAGCATTTTAGGACAGTTAAACTCTCTTTTTGGTTGGCGTACTTTTATGCAAGGTTCCTATTTCGATAATCTGATTACTCGGGATGCGAAATTGGTCGAAACTTTATACTATGATGTCATGCAACAGCAACAGTCTGGACCTTTAATTCGCACCCAAGATTTACCCAATCCCTTCGATACTTCCCTACAGGAAAATCCCAGTTATTTAAGTCCAGGCGGATTTTAATCCATCTGAGAAGCTAAACTCTCACCCATTTGGCAATATCAAGGGTTTTGTCATAACGATAGCTCATGCCATCATTGGCAACAATCATTTGACCTCGACTGGCTTTATTTTTGATCGTACTTAAGCTATAGTTGGTCAGTTTTTGCATTTCTTGATGGGTAAAATTGTCTTGATTGTTCATTTCAGAGACAATTTCTATCGTTTCATCAACGGTTTGGTCATTGTTAGAATGAGTTGCAATCGCTGCTGATGGATGATAGTCTGCCATTCTCATTAAACGCCAAGTAGAATCCTCGGAAAGTTCCAAAACCCTTTGATGATAGTTAAACAAACTTTCTCGATGTCCGACACTAATAAAGGTCTTGCCAGTTTGTTGTAACTGTTTATATAAATGATCTTCATTTTTTAAATCTAAAGCACTGGTGGCTTCATCTAAAATCACAAAATCTGGCTGATTAACGAATAGTCGCGCAAAGGCTAGACGCTGTTGTTCTCCTAAAGATAAAATATTTTCCCAATCCACTTCCTCATCAAAATTTTTGATGCGATTAAGAACATCTTGCAGGTTAACTTCTTGTAAGATTTCTTTTAATTGGGATTCACTCATCTCCGTTGTCGTTTGAGGATAAATTAGCTGTTCGCGCAGGTTTCCCAAAATGATGTAAGGACGTTGGGGTAAAAATAATAAATCGTCGAGGGGAGGTCGCACCAAATGACCTGTACCTGTATTCCATAACCCAGAAATAGCGCGTAAAAGAGAACTTTTTCCTCGACCACTTGGCCCAACAATTAATAAACCTTCCCCTGGTTCAACGGACAGGGATAAATGTTCGACAATCACTTTAGCGGCATCGGGAGTTTGTAAGGTGACATCATCAAAAGCTAGATTGTTATCTTCAATGACTTTAATGGTATTAACTGGGTTGGTTTGTTCGCTTACACCCTCTAAAGCTTGGTAAAACTCTTCTAAACGTTCAATATAATTAATAAACTCACCGGAGCGTCCAAATTCATCCACTAACACGGATAAGGCTGTGGAAAAGAAATAGCAACAATAGCTGACTTGGTTAACTTGTCCAAACTCAATTTCACCACTAATATATAATGGGGAAACAATTAAGAAGGGGAAGATTTGAACAATGGATTGATAGCCGCGGTTAAAAAATTCTTGGGTTCTTTCCCAATTAATTCTTTCAATCATGATTTTAATCACCTGATTGAACTTTCTTTGAATAATATTTAACTCTTTTTCTTCCCCTCTAAAAAATGCAATTGATTCGGCGTGTGTCCGAACATGAGTCATGGCGTATTTATAGGTTCCTTCGATTTCTAATTGTTGTTTATTGACTTTATTTAATTGTTGAGTAATATAGGTGGCAACAATATTTCCAATAATCGTATAAACCAGAAGCACAATAGAAATGGTTTTAGAAATTGACCAAAGAATGGCAATAAAAACCAGCATCTCCATAACTTTTTCAACACAGGTTGTTAAAAAGTCCATCGTTGTTCTGGCAATGGGTTGAATTTCTTGGGATAAACGTTGATCTGGATTTTCAATATCTCCTTTAAAATTGATTTGATAATAAGCACGATTTTTAAAATATTTTTGCAAGATACTACTATTGATCCATTGATACCAATCTAGCGCAATTAGTTTTTTAAGAAACTTGGACAATCCTCCGAAAAACGTCATACTGCCTAGGGTAATCGCATAAATAATGACAAGATGAGTTAATTTTTCTGCATCCCTAGCTTCTGTGAAGGTAATTAAGTCTCTAAAAACAAAACTATTAAACGCATTAAGACCTACTAATCCCACTAATAATAAAAACAATAAAACGAGCATTCCCCAGGAACGAATAATCTGTGAAAAGGCTCTATCCTGGTGTTCTTTAGGATACCAATAAACTTGAATAAATCTTAAAAATTCTTGAAGAGATTGATTGAAAGTTCGGACATCTTCTTTGAGATTTATACTATCTGAGGTTTTTTCTGCAACATTCATAGGATTCTCCTTGATCTAAAATGGGGGACATTAGAACTTTTAATGTCTATCTCTTGAGTTAGACATCAATTCAGCATACCATAAAAATCTGCATTATTATCACAAATTATATTACTACTATTTTCTGGCTTTTCTACAGATCAGGAATGAATATTAACCGAATTGGATCAGATTCATAATCGTTTGATAATTTTGGCAGGATTACCCGCAACGATGGTAAAAGGTTCTACATCTTTTGTTACAACAGAACCTGCTCCAATAATTGCCCCTTTCCCAATCGTAACCCCTTTAAGAATCGCAACATTAAATCCAATCCAAACATGATCTTCTATCACCACGGGTGCAGATTGTATATCAACATCCTTAGCATCCTTAATCAGATTATTCAAAATGAGTACTTCCATAAATTCTTTCTGTCTTAAAACATAATTTAATGAATGAGCATCGGTATCATAAATACTGACATCATCGGAAATTATAACTTCGTTTCCAATTTTGATAGAAGTAGCTGATCTAATTCGAGTTCCTTCACCAATATAACAATTTCTCCCTATTTCTATTTTTCCACCAAAAGGAAATATAGCTAATTCTCCGATAATTACTGTATTCTCTCCAATTTGAATTAGAGTTTTATCCTCCCTATAGTTTATACACTTTCCGATAAATTTGACGGAACTGTGAAATGTAGCATTGTCGGAAAGTTTTTTATGTTTTTCGATCCGTTTTTGTTTTTCTAAAAATTTTGAAATTAATAAATATAATTGATGTTTTAAATTAAACATAAGATTTTACTCGTGAAATTAATGAATGGATGAGATAAGCTGGTGCAATTCAGCTTATCGGGTATGATTAAATCGACATTTATTGTGTTAAAAACCCACTTTTAGTAAAATATGCAAAATAACTGTTGTCTTTGCCAAACGGGAAAATCACCGTATTGAATAGGGAAATTTGATCAAGGATTAGATTATTTTTGTCAAAAGCTTCATATAAATGAGAAAGTTCTTGTAGTAAATCCAATAAAGGCAAATTTAACTGAATTTTTAGTTTAATAATTTGTCGAGGAGTTTTGTCAACTTCTTGAAAACAAGTTCGCAACAATTCATGACGTTGCATAATAGTTTCCAAAGCTTTTCTAAAGATATTAACGTCCAAATTGCCGTCAATTTGAAAGCGAAACGGCATATTATAGGTATAGCCGTTAGCTTCTAATTGGTACAAAAACCAAAGTCGTTCTTGAGAAAAAGAAAGCGGTACAAGTTGAGACGGATTCCTAGTAGGTATCGTATTTGTTTTTACACCGATTCCTTTTTTTTGTAGTAACAGCTTGAGTAATTTCTGTTTGTCTTGAGAGTTATGGTTCATTTTTGACATGGTTTAAATAGGATTAATTCAGTGATTTTAGGTTGGTTTGATGGATACAAATCAACCTAAAAATTGTTTAATTATTGATGCTAAATAGCGGTATAACCTCCATCTACCATTAAAATTGCTCCAGTTACATAAGAGGAAGCTTCGGACGCTAAAAACACGACAGGGCCAATTAACTCTTCTAAATCTCCGGTTCGTTTCATGGGAATTCTAGTATATAATTCGTCCATTTCATCGGAAGTTGAACGTAAACCTTCTGTTCCTTCCATCATATTATTCATATACCCCGGTGCAAAAGCATTGACTCGAATTTTGTGACTAGCTAATTCGACCGCTAGGGATTTTACTAATTGATTGACACCACCTTTTGCGGCGCTATATGCTCCTGAAGATTTGGGAACAGCAACGAAAGCACAGATAGAAGAATTCATAATAATTGATCCCTTTGTTCCTTGTTTGATCATTTGTTTGGTTGCGAGTTGAGCGCAATTAAAATAACCTTTTAAGTCAACATTAATAACCTGATCCCATTCAAATTCCTCTAATTCATCAGTGTTTTTGAGAATTTCAACCCCTGCATTACAGACCATAATATCGAGTTGACCATAATTAGCAACCGTCTGGTTAATTAAATTCTGACAAGCTTGACGTTGACGAACATCGGTCTGGATTGCGATGGCCTCGCCTCCTGCTTCTTGAATCAGTTGAACCGTTTGTTCAGCACCAACTTGATTAATATCACCAATTACTACCTTAGCTCCAGCTTGTGCTAATCCTTGCGCTAGTACCCGACCAATTCCTCGGGCAGCACCCGTGATAATTGCAACTTTACCTGTTAAATCAAAGAGATGATTTGTCATTTTTTTCTGTATTTTTTTTGTAATTATACCATTTTTAAAGCTAGGGAAATACGCTTAAATTCATTTATTTTTAAAGGTTGTGATTAGACGTGCTACAGTGGGATTTTCAAAAAAATCACGCAAAGTACAATTAATTTTAAGAATTTTACCAATTTTATCAATTACCTGAATAACTTTTTGAGAATCCCCCCCAAGGTCAAAAAAGTTATCATTAACACTAATTTCTTCTAATTCTAAAACTTCTTGCCAGATATTGACCATGGTTTCTCTAGTTAGATTATGGGGTAAGTCATTAGATTTAATTTCATTGATTGATAAAGACAAGGGGGAAGTATTGTCTGAGAAAGAGACGGATTCAGAGAAAGGACATAGATCAGAAATGGTTTTATTAGGATCAGTGACAATATTCTTCAATAACTGCTGAAAATATTGTTCCATTTGAGTAATAGTTTCAGCCGTAAATAAATCAGCTTTATACACGAAAGCACCTTTCATACCTTGCTCAGTTTCTTCAAGGGATATAGTTAAATCATTTTCGGCACTATGGGGTTCTATATCCATTTTTAATAACTCGTCTGTGACTGTCAGATTGATGAATTTTAAATCTTGTTTAGGAGCATTCTGGAAAAGGAAAATGACTTGATGAAACAAAGCATATTGAGTATCCCTAATGGGTTTTAATTTTTCCACTAACGTGATAAAAGGAATTTCTTGATAAGCATCAAACTCTAAACTCATCTCTTTTACTTGATGCAGCAAGTCTCGAAAATTGGCTTGACCTTCTACATGAGTATATAAGGGGAGAAACTGAACCATAAGTCCGATTAAATCTTGTGTTTCGGGTTGGTTACGATTAGCCGCAACTCCACCAATAATAATTTCTGTCTGTTCTGTATAGTAAAAGAGTAATATTTTTAAGGCGGCTAATAAAGTCATATACAAAGTCGCTTTTTCTTGATGACTTAATGACTTTAATGCGTCTGTTAAGTTTTGGGAAATGAGGAAATGATGAATAGCTGCTTCAACAGGTTGAGCCGTTGTGCGTGGGTAATCAGTAGGAAGTTTTAAAATGGGTGGGTTAATCCCTATATGTTTCTTCCAAAAATTCAGCTGAGATTGCCATGAATTATCTTTTATTGATTGCCATTGCCACAGAGAAAAGTCACCATATTGAATCGGTAATTCAGGCAAAGGTGAAGGTTTATTCAGACAAAAAGCTTCATAAAGAATGCCTAACTCTTTAGTCAAAATATTCAAAGACCAACCATCAGCAATAATATGATGGATTGTCATAATTAACAGATAGTTATTTTCAGCAAATTTTATAATTTTACTGCGAAATAATGAATCTTTTTCTAAATCAAAAGATCGGTTAATTTCTGCTGATAACAATCTTTGGGTTTCTTTTTTTTGCTCCACTTCACTAAGTCTTTGTAGGTCAAGAATTGAAAAATCAAAAACTGGATCATCTGTAATTTTTTGGAACACTTTTCCATCTATACAAGTAAAAGTTGTCCGCAAACTTTCATGACGTTTGACAATTTCTCTTAAGCTTTCCTCTAGTGCAGGAACATTAAGCAAGCCTTCAATGCGATAAATACAAGGCAAGTTATAAATACAATTTTCTGGATAAAATTGAGCAAAAAACCAAAGTTCTAACTGAGTTAAAGAGATAGGAATTAATTCAGAGTTGGATGATTGGCGTTTAGGTATAGTATTTACTTTTTTAAAACTAATACCTTTTTTTTGAAGCAGGAGCTTGAGTAATTTTTGTTGATCTTGAGAGTTGTTTTTCATTTGTAATTAATAATTCAGAAGTGGTTGACTTATTTTTTTTAGTTTTGAGATAATAAAGCTTGAACTTCTTCTGGTGAAAGTTGGGAAATTTCTTGAACCGTTACGGCAATTTCATTTAGTAACCCTTCATTCCCCACTAATTCAACCATGACTTGAGTTAATTGGCTGATGGTTGAGTGATTAAAAAGTTGACGCACAGAAACTTCAATTTCTAAGGTTTGACGGATTTTACTAATCAGTTGAATCACTTTTAAAGAATGCCCACCTAACAGAAAGAAATCGTCTTCAATCCCAACTCGTTCGACTTCTAAAATTTCTGCCCAAATTACCGCTAAAACTTCTTCAATTGCAGTGCGAGGAGCGACATAATTTTGAGTTAACGATAAGGGGTTTTTATCGGGTATTGGTAAGACTTTTCGATCAACTTTACCGTTAGGACTGAGTTGAAAAGATTCCATCACCACAAAAGCAGAGGGAATCATATAATCGGGTAGCCAGTTTTCAAGGAAATGACGTAATTCAACTTGGTTTACGGTTTCACCTGGACGGGGAATAAAATAAGCGGCTAAATATTTTTCTCTGGCGGTTTCTCCCTGAACTGTAGCAATGGCTTGGGCAATTTGAGGATGTTGATTTAAAATAGTTTCTACTTCCCCTAATTCAATTCTATAACCTCTAACTTTCACCACATCATCAATTCTTCCTAAATATTCAATGTCTCCATTGGGTAAATAACGAGCTAAATCTCCAGTTTTATACAGCAATGAATTATCGCTAAAGGGATTAGCAATAAATTTTTCTTTGGTTAATTGGGGATTGTTGAAATAACCCCGCGCTAAACCGCCACCCGCAACATATAACTCGCCAGTGACTCCGATGGGTACAGGTTGAAGATGGGAATTTAAAATATAAACTTGCACATTAATCGCGGGTTTACCAATGGGAATATACTTCGGCCAAAGCTCAGGATTAGGGTCAAAGGTATAACTGGTAACGATATCCGCTTCTGTGGGTCCATAATAATTGTAAAGGGTACAATGTTCGAGTTTTTTGAATACAGAAATCATCGTTGGAGTAATTTGTAATTGCTCTCCAGCTGAAATAATTTCACGCAAGTTAGCAAATAAGTAGGTTTCCTCACTATAGGTTTCAATTAATTGTTGTAACAAAGTAACGGGCAAAATCGCTTTATGAATGGGGTTATTTGCCAATAATTGACTTATTTTAGCAAGGTCTAAGCGGGCATCTTCTGGAACAATAAATAAGGTTCCTCCTAAACACCAGGCTGCAAACATTTCGTGATAGCTAACATCGAAATTGAAGGGAGCAAATTGTAAGAAATTTCTCTCCGGTGACATTTTCGCCTGATGATGCTCAATAATATTGGTTAAGGATTGATGCAGGATCATAATCCCTTTTGGCACACCCGTAGAGCCTGAACTATAAATAATATAGGCCAAATCCTTTAAACTCACGGGGTTGTCAAGATTAGTCTTGGGTTCTAAGGCAATTTCTGACCCTTGTTCATCCAATAAAATCCGTTGAGAAATGGTTTCACTGTTTAAGAGGGATTGACAATCTTTTTGGGTTAATAAGGTTTTGATTTGGGTGTCTTGCAGGATGTAAGAAAGTCTTTCTTGAGGATAGGTTGGATCTAGGGGAACACAAACACAGCCTACTTTTAACACCGCTAAAACGGCAATTACCATATTAACAGACCGTTCTAAACAAATCCCGACTAAAGATTGAAAACTCACCCCAATTTTTTGTAAATAATGAGCCAATTGATTAGCAGATTCATTCAGTTCTTGGTAGGTTAATTGTTGCTCTTGAAAAACAACGGCGATGGCTGAAGGGGTTTTGAGGGTTTGTTGTTCAAATAATTCATGAACGCAGTGTTTAAGAGGCTTTTGGGGTGCAGTTTGATTCCATTCAATTAATAATAATTGACGTTCAGCTTCCGTTAATAAAGGTAAGTCTTGAATCCGACGATGGGGATTAATAGCGATTCCTTCTAATAAGGTTTTAAAATGACCTAATATCCGTTCAATGGTGTCATTTTCAAATCGTTCTTGAGGATAAATAATTTTGATACTTAAGGCTTCTCCAGGGGTGACAATAACCGTTAAGGGATAATCAGCATTGCCATAATCTTGCATTTCACCGACTTGTAAACCGCCTAAATTATCACTATCATTGTCGCTAAAGGGTAAATTTTCAAAGACAACAAAACTTTCAAAAACTGAATGAGGGGACGGAATTTCACTCCATTTTTGAATATCAATTAGAGAACTATAACTATATTGCTCTCGTTCTAAATGCTCTTGTTGTAGTTGTTGAAACCAAGTTAATAATTCAAGTTGAGACTCAATTTGGATGCGAACGGGTAAGGTATTTAAAAACATCCCCACCATCGATTCAATCCCAGTAAAATTGGGCGGTCGTCCCGAAACGGTTGCCCCAAATACAATATCAGATTCACTACTATAATGATGCAATAATAAAGCCCAAGCTCCTTGAATTAGGGTAGAAAGAGTAAGGCGATATTCTTGGGCGAGTAATTTCAGACGACTGGTAATTTCTGGAGAAAGTTTTGATTTTTGATGAAGATAATTTTTACTTTGAGTAACAAGAGGATTTAACGGTTTATCAACGACTAATGGAGTTGGAGAGGTAAAACCTTGAAGATTTTGTCGCCAAAATCGTTCGGCTTCAGTTTGATCTTGCTGTTGTAGCCAATTAATATAGTCTTGATAAGGGCGGGGTGTGGGTAAATTGACGGGTTGATAGTTGATGAGTCCAGCGTAAAAATCGAAAACTTCTTTCAACAGAATTGCTGTTGCCCAACCATCTAATAAAATATGATGTCCAGTATGGATAAATTCATATTTTTGATCTTCGACTTGAATTAAATGACATCGAAGTAAGGGGACTTTATCTAATTCAAAATATTGCTCTTTATCAGAGGTTAATAATTCCTGAAATTTAGTTTCTTGTTCGGCGGGAGAATGTGATCGCCAATCTTGATTAAACCAAGGCAAGGTGACATTTTTTCTAACCACTTGTAAAGGCTGTTTGGTTTTTTTCCAAGCAAAACAAGTCCGTAAAATACTATGTCTATCTACTACTTTTTGCCAAGCTTGTTGGAACGCATTAATATCTAAATTGCCTTGCAAGGTGATTTGAATTTGTGATAAATACGTCTTTGATTCTGGATTATATAAAGAATGAAACAGCATCCCCTGCTGCATGGGAGAAAGGGGATAAATGGATTCAATATCTTTTTTACTAACCCTAGATTGTTGAGGTGTTACCATTATTTTTCCCAATAGATTAAATAAAAATGTGCGTGAGTTTATTGAATCAAATTTTATTCAATAAATACGATAAACTTAGAACGAATTACCTTTAACGTTGACTAGACCACTTGAGTTTAAATTTGTTAATTTCTTCATCGGTGTAAAAATGACTCACTAATGGTTGATCATAAATTTTTTCTAAATATTCATCACTAAAGGTGAGACTATTTTTAAAATTTTCATAGATACGATGATACTCCAAATCTACGTCAATCAATTTCAATTTTTGGTAATCTAATTTCTCAATTCCAAAGAAAGCTTGTGTCATTTCTTGTAAACAAGAGTCAAGTTTTTCTAATTTGAATAATAATAACTCAATTTTTTTGTCAGGAAATTCAACAATTGTATAACCTTTTTCTTTGGGAAAATCAATCTCACTGATATCAATTCCAAAAACAGATTTTAACTCTAATTCAAACCAATCAAACTGTTTGCTAAAAACAAATTTTTGTGACCAAAAACAATTTACCATATCGTCAATTGTAATTAATCCTTCCTTAAATTTTCGGAAAAATTGGGGAAAAGCAGACTCACAATCGATAATTTGGAAAAACCAAGAAATATTACGAGCGATGGGATCTCTTACTCCCGCAATAATTCTGATCTTATCCTTATCCTTAATTGTTTCGAGATGATCACTTAAATATTTGGTGGTCAAAGAATGTTCTATCGTACTCAAATAATAAGGTTGAGTAAGATGAATTTTATCCCAAATTTTGGCAACAATTTCTGGGTTTAAATTATGAACATGATACACCGCTTTTTCTGGAAAGGTTCTTTTAATAGCCAGATAAAGATTAGCAGAACCAACTTTACCCATTTGATAAACCAGGATCACCGAAGGTTGTTCAAGCTCTTGTTTAAATTTGTGTTTCAGCCTCCAAATATTAACATTATTGATAAGATAGGAAAAAATGGGAAAGTTACGAGTATCTTTAGTCGGATAATAGGGAACAAATTTGTCTAACATTTGAGATTTAGATTCGCTATTCATAACACTTGTGGTTGTTGATTTTGGCTTGACAGATCAATTTAAAATGCTGACGAGGATAAACCCCCATCTATCGGAATCGTAATTCCCGTTATATAACTCGCACATTCTGAAGCTAAAAATACAACGAGATTAGCAAATTCTTCAGTCGTACCAATTCGATTCATGGGAATTGTTTTTAGAATTCTTTCTCGGATTAAATCTGGGGTCGTTCCCTCCTTTTTGGCATAAATTTCTAAATATTCTCGATGTCTAGGGGTGTCAATAACGCCGGGGTTAACACTATTAATTAAAACATTATAGGGGGCGGTTTGTCTAGCTACTGATTTGGTAAAATTCATTAAAGCTGCATTGACAACACCCGATTTAACTAAACGAGGAGATGGCTCTTTTCCCGATGTCCCAATGATATTAACAATTCTTCCCCAATGTTGTTTTTTCATAATCGGTAACACTAAATTGGTTAAGCGAATATAACCCATTAATTTTCCTTGAAAAACGTTTAACCAATCTTCATCGGAAAGGTTTTCAATTAAATTATCAGCAAAGTTAGCTCCTTCAGAATTATTGACTAAAATGTCAATTTTGCCATATTGATTTAAAGAGTCCTGTATTAATTGTTCAGAATCTTGAGCTTGATGGACATCAGCCACTAAACTCAGAATTTCTTGGACAGGATAAGCTTGAGCCAGAGATTGATAAGCTTGTTCTAAGCGTTGGGAATTGCGACCACAAATAATTAAGTGACAGCCTTCTTCTGCTAATTTTTCAGCAATAGTAAACCCAATTCCCGCACTACTTCCCGTAATCAAAGCCACTTTATCTTTTAATCCTAAATCCATAAACTTTGTCCTAGCATTTTGAGGTTAAACTTAAAATCATAAAACGAACTAAATTAAAATTTTAATCAAATTAATATCTTGTTTCGATGAATTATATCCCTTTTTTAAAACTTTTGAAGGAGCATAATAAATTTGACCATATTCTAAAAACTGTCCTTCATTTTCTATGGAGATTTCTAATTTTCCATTCAAAATAAATCCGATTTCTTCTTGCTCACCTTGATGTGGGGGAATGGAATAACCAGAAGGGATTTTCATCATGACAATTTCAAACCAAGAACCCTTAACAGATTGACAAGGTAAATGAGTGATTTTATCTTGGTTGTTGGATAGTGTTAATAAAACATCTTCTGACGGTAAAGCAGAGGTAATCCGTTTAAGATCAAATCCAATCATCGGTTCTGATAAAGGATTAAAAGCACCATGAGGAATATTGCCATCAGCTATATAAACATCTTGCAAAGGTCTTAAGGGTTTAATCAAATCTTTAATATACAGTTCTAGTTCTGCTGAGAATACCATGCCAATTTGACTTTCAGGATGTTGGTGGGATTCAAGTTTAGCATTAGGAGCTATAACGTATAATTGAAAAATGGTATCTTGGCATTGAAAAACCTCTAATTCTACATGAGGATTGAGTTTAATAGGCTTGGGAATTGGGAAAAATTCAGACATGATTTTAGGGTACAGGTTCAAAATGAAATTGAGATTTAAACTCTCAATTATTTTTATGTGATGAAGGCAACTATTTTGAGCGGATAGGTAGCTTTTTTAGGTATGCACTGGTAAATAAATACTTTGAATCATGGTGTTTTCCTTTTTGTGAAATAAAGACCAACTCATCTCAATTTTACCATATTGTGAAATAAATTCTAAATCATATTCTCGGAGGGCATTTTCATTGGTAATGGCTAAATCTGCCAACCCTTGTTTAACTTGAATAGCGGCCACACTGGTAGAATTGACAAATTTGATTTTAATCTTATTTTGATTCAGGTCGCCAGGTAATAAATAAGGAAGTAAAGGAAGAGGAGCGGGATGAGTGACCAGGGTACAATTTTCTAAAACGATTTCTTCATTTTTTCGCTTGGCTAATCCGTAAACGGGTGTGGGATAGGTGAAGATAAAACCTAGTTTAAACCTCGGTTCCATATAGAAATCATTAATTTTTTCATAGGCATGGGGGACTAACGCCAAATCTATCTGATTTTGGAGTAAAGATTCCTTTAAATCTGTAAAGCTATCAAATAAATGACTATTAACCGAAATCTGTTGTAATTTCCATTGAGAAATTAGATAATTTAAGGTTTGTTCGCTGCTGGTTTCTTTAGGACCCAAAGTGCCAACGCTTAAAGTTTTGATATCAAGCTGAGGATAACACAATTCCATTGAAAACTTTAACATGGTTTTAAGGCTCCTGAAGTTTTAAGGGTGGATAAATTAGGATTTCCGGTACAAAATAAAACAATTTCAAGTTCAGCAATTAAAAATTTTACCAACTCATCAACGGCGGCTTCTGATTCAATCGCTGCTACGAGAAACGGACGAGCCAACCCTCCTAAATCGGCTCCTAGAGCGATAGATTTGGCAAGATCTAAGCCATTTTTTAAGCCCCCAGAAGCAATTAAAGGAATGGTTGAATTCATCGACCGAATGGCGGTAATACATTCAGCCGTAGGTAAACCCCAATCGGCAAAAACTTGTCCGAGATGCCTTTGTCTGTTGTCTTTGGCTCTTTGGCTTTCGACTTTAGCCCAGGACGTGCCTCCGGCTCCCGCCACATCAATCGCGGCGACTCCGGCTTCAATTAATTGTTTGGCCATCACCGCAGAGATGCCATTTCCGACTTCTTTGGCGATGACAGGAACGGGTAATTGAGCGCAAATTTGCTGAATTTTAGCGAGTAACCCTTTAAAATTAGAATCGCCTCCCGATTGCACCCATTCTTGTAAAGGATTGAGATGCAGAATTAAGGCATCAGCTTCTAATAATTCCACCAATTTTAAACAGTCTTCTAAACCGCAGCCGTAATTTAACTGTACAGCCCCTAAATTCGCTAACAGGAGAATATCCGGCGCCAGAGAACGGACTGCAAAGGTCGGCGCTAATTCCGGTTGTTCGAGTGCAATGCGTTGAGAACCCACCCCCATCGCTAAACCATAGCGTTGAGCGACCGTTGCCAATCGAGTATTGACTAAATGGGCTAATTCTGTTCCTCCGGTCATGGAAGAGATGAGAATTGGAGCTTTTAAAGATTTCCCTAAAAAGGTTGTCCCCAGTTCAATATCGCTACGGTCAAGTTCAGGAAGACAACAATGGGTAAAACGATATTTTTCTAAACCGCTTGTAAGTTGTTGAAATTCTACATCTTTTTCGATACAAACTCGCAGATGTTCACTTTTACGATTTTCAATTTCACTGGGAAGATTAGGTGATGGCATAGTTGTTATCAAGCAGGAGGGTTAAACATTAAGTTGAGGTTAAAAATCAAGTTCTGAAAGCAGTTCATCTAATTCTGCCTGATTAAGATCCGCATCGGGAAAATCCGATGGAGTATAGCCTCCTTCTACCGATAAACAATGGTTAATCAGGCTTTCTAAAGAATCTCGATAAGCAGCGGCTAAATTTTTGATCGTTGTTTGATGATGAAAATTTTCACTATATTGCCATTCCATATCAAGTTGCCCATCAACCACAATTCCATGAATCGCAATTAAATGGGAACGTTGTCCCAAAGGACTATGAATGGAACCAGTGGATTCTTGAGATAATTTCCAGCCTATCTCGCCGATTTGATGGCTGGTAAATTGACCTAAATAATTAAAGCTGACTTGAGCTTTTGGATAGTTTTTTAACGGGGATTGAATCGTTAAATCTGAACTCAGATAATATCCAATTCCATAATCAAATCCTCGATTCGGAATTTGTCTTAACTGCTCTTTAATGGACTTGAGACACTCACCCGGATGGTGAAGATTTTCTAAGGTCAAAAAGACGGGGAAAATACTGGTAAACCAACCCACAGTTCGAGATAAATTCACGGATTCAATTACATTCTCTCTTCCATGACCTTCCATGTCAAGCAAAAGCTTATAATTTCCTGTCCAACGGCCAAAAGCTTGGACTAAAGCGGTCAATAGAATATCATTAATTTGGGTGTTATAAGCTTGCGGAACCTCCTGTAAGAGTAAGCGGGTTTGTTCTTCGGTTAAGGTGAAAGAGACCGTTTTGGCATGGGCAACAATGTTAGATTGGGCATCCCCCTGAACATCTACAGGAAGAGGAGAAACGGATGAAAAATCACGGTTTAGCCAATACTTGAATTGAGCGTAAAACTCTGGGGTTTTCGCATAGTTTTGCAGTTCCTCAGCCCAAGTTTTAAAAGAACTGGTTTTAGGAGGAAGTTGCAGAGGCTTTTGGGTTTCTAATTGCTGGTAAATCGTAACGAAATCTTCGAGGATAATCCGCCAAGAAATTCCATCTACTGCTAAATGATGAATTACAATTAACATTTTTCCACTCTCACCCAAGGCGAAGAAAACCACCGCCATTAAGGGGCCTTCCTCTAAATTCAGTACCCGTTGTTGAACCTCAGAAATTTCTGCCATCTTGGTCAATTGTTCATGGTAAGATAGATGGGATAAATCCACCTTTTCAAAAGCGAAATTATTGCAATCATCGCTGTGATTTTGTTGCCATTGTTCCCCTTTTTGCACAAACCGTAACCGCAAGGCATCATGGTGATAGAGTAATTTAGAAATAGTTTGTTTTAATAAATCTGGTTGTAGATTATTGGGAACCTCTAACAAGATAGATTGATTAAAGTGATGACGTTCGGGCCAGTTTTGTTCAAAAAACCATTTTTGAATCGGCGTTAACGGGACTTCACCTGTAACTAATCCCTGGTCAATTTCAGTGATAGCAGTTGTCTCCGCTACGGTGGCTAATTGAGCGATAGTTTGATGACTAAATAATTGTTTAGGAGTAATTTGTAATCCCACTTGATTAGCTTTAGCGACAATTTGAATGGCGATAATTGAATCGCCTCCTAATTCAAAGAAATTCTCATTAATACTAATTTGATTTTGCCCTAAAACTTCCTGCCAAATTTGGGCTAGAATTGTTTCTTTCTCGGTACTAGGAAGAAGATAATTTTCTAATTCATTAACATCAATTTCTGGTCTAGGTAAAACACTGCGATCAATTTTTCCATTCTGATTAAGAGTAAAAGCATCTAAGAAAATCAAGAAAGCAGGAATCATATAATTGGGCAGCTTTTCTTGGAGAAAAATTCGTAATTCTGGCTGAGTGAGTTGTTTATCTTTCGGAACAACATAAGCATACAAACGCTTGATTCCAAGTAGATCTTCTCTGGCGATAACAATTCCATCTTTGACTTGAGGATGCTGAAATAAAACGGCTTCTATTTCGCCTAATTCAATTCTAAAACCTCTGATTTTTACCTGATGATCAATCCGTCCAATAAATTCAATATTCCCATCGGCTAAATAGCGTACTATATCACCTGTTTTATACAGACGTGCTGACGAATCTTGACTAAAAGGATTGGGAATAAATTTTTGTTCAGTTAAGTCAGGACGATTGAGATAACAACGGGCTAAACCATCACCACCAATATGCAATTCGCCTTTAACACCAATAGGAACAGGTTGCAAATAGGGATCAAGAATATAAATTTCTGTATTAGCTAAAGGACGACCAATTGGAATAGTTGTAGCTTCTGAAGGAATATTTTTAATTAAATACCAAGAGGTAAAAGTTGTGCTTTCTGTTGGCCCATAAACATGAAGTAAATTTTGAGCGGTTCCTTTATTAAGGGATTCTTTGACCCATTGAGGATCAACTGCTTCGCCACCAAAAAGTAAATATCTTAAGCTTTGAAAAGCATGGGGAATAGTCTGAACTAACTGATTAAATAACGCTGTCGTTAAGAATAAAATAGTAATTTGATATTTTTGGAGAAAATGAACAAATTTTTCAGGAGAAAGAACTCTATCTTTATCTACTCCTATTAACTGTGCGCCATGTATCAGCGCCCCCCAAATTTCAAAAGTAGCGGCATCAAAAGAAGGATTAGAAACCTGAGCCATTCTATCAGTTGGTTTTAAATATATATAGTTAGTATTACAGACTAAACGAGTCACTCCTCGATGGGGAATAGCAACTCCTTTAGGTTTACCTGTAGAACCTGAAGTATAGATGACGTAGGCTAAATTCTCAGCGTTAACATGACTGAGAGGATTCTGTTTACTTTGTTGTTTAATTGGGTCTTCATCTTGTTCTAAACAAATCAATTGATTGACTGTTGTTGGTAGTTTTTTGATGAGGTGCTGTTGCGTTAATAAAATTTTGATTTCAGCATCATTTATGATAGATTCAAGTCGTTCTTCGGGATAGCTTGTGTCCAGTGGTACATAAGCTCCTCCAGCTTTTAAGATTCCTAAAAATCCAATAATCATTAAGGGTAATCGCTCGACACAAATCCCAATTAATTGATCTGGTTTAACCCCTAATTTTTGTAAATAACGGGCAATCTGATTGGCTTTTTGATTTAACTGTTCATAGGTGAGGGATTGTTCTCCATCGATGACCGCTATAGCATCAGGTGTTTTAACAACCTGTTCTTCAAATAACTGATGAATACAGTAATGATCAGGATAAGACGTTTGAGTTTGATTCCATTCTACTAATAATTGCTGTTTTTCCGATTCAGTCAGTAACGGTAATTCCCCGATGGTTTGCTGAGGATTGGCTACAATCCCCTTTAATAAAGTTTGGAAATGACCCACCATGCGGTTAATTCTTTCAGGAGTAAATAGGTCGCTATCATATTCCCAAAAACCTTCTAAATAAGCTCCTTTTTCGGTTTCGATTTCCTCTAAAACTAAGCTGAGATCAAATTTAATTCTCTGGTTTTCAACGGCTAAATATTGAGCCTTTAAATCAGGTAATTCTAAAGCATTGAGGGGGGCATTTTGCATCGCAAACATGACCTGAAATAAGGGATTATAACTTAAACTTCGTTCGATTTCTAACCCATCAACCACTTGCTCAAAGGGGACATCTTGATTGGCATACGCTTCTAAAACAACATTGCGAGCTTGCTGTAATAATCCCGAAAAAGTCGGATTTCCTTCTAGGGAATTCCGCAGCACTAAAGTATTGACAAAAAACCCAATCAAAGGTTCAATTTCTTGTCGGTTTCGGTTGGCGGTGGGTGTCCCGATTAAAATATCATCTTGACCACTATAACGAAAGAGTAAAGTGTTTAAAGCAGCCAGTAAGGTCATAAATAAAGTCACCCCCGACTTTTGGCTCAAAAGTTTCAGGTTTTCTGTGAGTTCTGAGTCAATTTGAAACGAGATACTATGACCTCGAAAATTGGGAGTAGCTGGACGGGGTTTATCGGTTGGAAGTTCTAATAAAGGAGGAGCAGCCGTTAATTGTTTTTTCCAATAATTTAACTGATTTTCTAAGATTTCACCTTGTAACCATTGTCTTTGCCATACCGCAAAATCCGCATATTGTATGGCTAATTCGGGTAAATCTACGGTTGAATTGGATAAAAGTGCTTGATAAAATTTAGATAATTCTTTAAATAAAATGCCCTTTGACCAACCATCGATAATAATATGATGGAAAACGTTGACTAAAATATAATTTTCATATCCCAGATCAAACAGAGTACATCGTAATAGGGGAGATTGGGTTAAATCAAAGGGTTTTTGTAGTTCTTCAATAATCTGTTTATCAATTTGATCTTGGGAAATATCTTTTAAATTAATAACTAATAATTTAATCTTTAGAGATGGAGCAATTTTTTGAATAGGTTTTCCTTCAACCACTGGAAAGGTTGTCCGTAAGCTCTCATGGCGTTGAATAATAGCATTAATCGTTTGCTCTAAAATATCAATGTTTAAGCGTCCCGTTAAACGGATGGTTAGAGCTTCATTATAAGCCGAATTTTGCTGATCCATCTGATAGAGAAACCACATTCTCTGTTGAGCAAAAGATAGGGGTAAATCTTCAGTTCGGGCAACGCTATTAATTACGGATTCAAGGGGTTTAGATGGTGTTGTTGCACTTCTTAAAAAAGTGAGAATTTCTGGTTTTCTTGTCCCGATTTCTTGCTTAATTTCTGGTGTCATTGCTCCTTGGGGAGCTTGATATTTTAACTTTTCTTCCTCAAGCCAAAGCTTGATGTCTAAACTATTTAAGTAAGATAAAAATTCTGCGACTTTCATCAATAGTATCCTTTTCCTTAATTAATGTTCTGGTATTTTTGGAATGGGGGTGATATTTGGCTGAGTACAGTAGCTCAAGCTAGAGCTACTGTTAGAGATATAATCAACTTGATTCGTCTATTTTTATCGGTTTATTGCCTCTAAATATTGTTTTTTAATGCTGTGTAAATTACGAGGTTCGCTCTTAGGCGAAAACAGCCCATCAGTCTCCCATTTACTGGCATCCAAACTAATTGCCCAAGCATTTAACCAGGGGTGTTCGTTAATTTTAGGTAACAGTTCGGGTCTGGTATCCTCTAAGGCAATTTGAAAAATGACTTGAGCAAATTCTTCTAATAATTTTAAGCTGGCTCGATAAGCTTCTATGATTTCAGCTTCGGTTTTATTAGATTGTAAATTCCTGGTTCGCAGTTCATTTACAAAGGGGATTGCTAAGTAATCAATAAATTCAAAGCTAACCCGACCCAGGGATTGATTTGCCCAATCTCGGAATAGTTGTTGTATTCGATAGGAAAGAGGGAAAAATTCTGCATTAATCTGTTGAACTTTCATCTTAAGTTCCGGGTCAAGGAAGATGGAATTAAACATCATTAAGCAACCGAATGTCCATCCAGCTAAGGTATCCCAGATGACTTTTGTAGCCATCGCTGTCCCATTTTTAAGACAGTTATAGGAATTTTGAATATTAAAGGCTAACCCATCGTGATAGGTTAAATAAAAGTGATTCGCATCGTCAACTCTTTCGGGAGTTAGTTGACCTTTAAGGTCAAGTTCAATCATTTGAGTGGTTAAAGAATTGCCAAAACCAATACTATCTGAACCGGGGGAATAAAACGGATCAGGAAATAGGCCTGCTTCACCGACACAAGCCCAACGATTAAAGGAAAAGACTTGTTTCGAGGAGTAGCTATATTTCGGCATCTTTCTAAAGTCTTCTGGGGATTTACCTTCTAAATGAGCCGCTAAAACGGGTTCATTTTCCCTTAACCACTGAAAGGCTAACTCATAGTTATGATAATTTTTTAACGGGTGAATATCTTGACGAGCCACAATGCCAATACTGGTATAACCCGTAGATAAAGGAATTAACCAAACCCAGTATCCTTCACCGCATAAATGATTTGTAGAATAATAACGGTTGTTATTAGGAACACGCCGATGCCATTTTTCTTCACTGGCTGGCACAAAATTGCTGACATCAAAACGACCCTCAACTCGGAACCAAACCGCACTGTAATTATTATGATTAGGTTTCGCTAAACCGAGTTTCTTCTGTATAAATCGACGACGACCCATCGCATCGACAACCCATCGGGATTTAATACAATGAGTTTTTTGATTCGCTCCACTGCCTTGAGTATAAATAATTTTATGCTGTTGCTGTAGCCCTTCAGCAAACTCGATGTCTTTAACCGAACAATTTTCTTTAAGGTCAATTCCTGCTTCAATATTAAATTGGCGTAAATCATTTTCTAATTTACCCCGATCAATTTGATAAGATTTAGGAGCATGAAACTCTGATAATCCCAGTTCAGGTCTTTTATGAAATTCAGTTTCTTGAGGTTTGAAAAAATAACGTAATCCCAGTTTAGATAAATGTTGATTGTTAAAATAATCGGTTAACTGCAGCGTATTTGCTAAATAAAAAGCACCAACTTCAACGGTTGATTCCCCCACTTTAAAACCAGCTTCGGGTAAAGGACGAGCCATTTTATCAAGAACAACAACGGAAAGATTAGGTTGTTTAAGTTTTAACTGTCTCGCTAAGGTTAAACCCGCTAATCCACCGCCACAAATTGCCACATCATAGTCTGTTTCCGAACTAAAATTGTCAGCTTGTTCACGCAATAAAACGATGAGTTCTTCTTTATGCTCTTTCAATTGTTCGAGTAAATCGGGAGTCATAACACCTTGAGGAGAACGATAGCGCAGCTTATCCCCTTCCATCCAAATTGTCACACCTAAATGATTCAGATCCGATAAAAATTCAACTGTTTTCATAAATTTAAGTCCCTCAAAGACTAAATACTATAGACCAAACAAAAATTATCAATGGCGGGGAGTCGGTGGTTATTGTTAAAGTCAGTTGCTATGGGAGCAACCGCTTACATACTCCACAAAAAGACTGTTTTAAACCGAAACTATTTATAGCATATTCTGGATGATAAATTTTAGTGATGGATACAATTTTTTACATTTTTTTCCAAAATGGATCTGAAAAGCTTAAATTTTAGTTAAGCTATTTTCATAATTCTCCTTCTTCATAATTTTCTGAGGCTGTTGTCATAACTTTACCACTTTTGGATACACTTTGACTATTGTTGGCTACATTAAGCACCTCAATCGTTTGAGTTAAACTGGCAACGGTGGGGTATTCTAATAAACTGTGCAAAGACAATTCTACCGAGAAAACATCGCGTAAACGAGAGATGACTTGACTAGCCAGCAAGGAATGTCCTCCTAGTTCAAAGAAATTGTCATGAATTCCAATTTGAGATAGATTTAACACCTTTTGCCAAATCTTAGCAACTTGACGTTCAGCTTCCGTTCTGGGTGCTATCAATTCGTTATTTTCTTTGCCTTGGAGTTCCTTGAGTAATTGCCGCTTATCAATGTCTCCATTATCCTTAATAGGCAGAGATTGTCGCAGAACTAGGGGACATTGATAGGACGTTCCCAATCGATCTTTTAGACTAACATGATTAGGTAGATTGACCGATTGAACTGTAGATTTACGGGTGTAATAAGCCGTTAACTTTTGGCATCCTTCAGACCTAGATGTGAAACGATTAATCTTGCTATTACTCCCATCTAAACCGATTATTAATTGTCTTTGGTTGTGATATAAACTCGTTAGAAATGAGTCTAAACCTTGCCGCACTGTCATATCATAATACCCTTGAGATCGAGTTATGTATTGCATCTGATAACCTTGGCTAATCCCGGTTTCTTGCCAAGTTGTCCAACTATAACAATAACTGGGGAACAAATTCTTAGATTTTTGATAGCTGTTCAAAGACTCAAGGAAACTATTAGCCGCCGCATAGGAACCCAAAGCCGCTCCTCCAAAAAAACTAGCCAAGGAAGAAAAACTAATAAAAATTCCCTGAGATTCTTTGAGAAGTTGATGTAAAACCCAAGTTCCTATTACTTTAGAGTGAAGAATTGTCGATAAACCCTCTTGAGTTTCGTCCAGAAGTAAACAATCTTTGTAAATTCCAGCCAGATGAATCACCCCATTAAGTTCTCCTTGCCATTGTTTTTTCACCTGTTCTACAGCCTGTTTAACTTGAGGGAAATTAGCCACATCTACCGCTTGATAAATTACCTGTCCCCCAAGATTTTCTAAAGCTTGGAGATTTTTGATTTTTAAGGATAATTGATCTTCGGTTTTGAGATACTCACTCCAGAGGTGTTTTTCTGGTAAAGGTGTTTTTCCAATTAACAGTAAACGAGCTTGATAATTTTTGAGCAAATACTGAGCAATTTGTCTGCCAATCCCCCCTAGTCCTCCAGTAATCAGATAAATTCCCCCTGATTTAAAGGGTAATTCCTGTTGGGTGTGTTGAAGTAAATTGACTTTTTCCAAACCTGCGATTAAACGTTTCCCGTTGCGATAGGCAATTTCTCTTTCCTTGGATAAAACCGATAGTTCTTGCAGCAGATAACTGAGATTAATTTCGGTTTGATCCAGAGGTAAATCAACATGACGAGTATTTAACCAAGGAAGTTCTTGAGCTAGGGTTTTGATCAGTCCTAAAACTGGAGATTTTTCATAGGCAATTTCATCGGTTTCTATGACAAATTGACTATAACTGGAAACAAATAGCAATTGAATTTTTGAGTTAAAATCATGAATTTTAGCTAAAGCTTGAACTAGGAATAATAAATCATAGGTTCCTTTTTCTTGTGCTTTTTCTAACTGTTCAATTGTTGAAATTTCTCCCTGATAGTCTTGATAAGTCCCCAGATGAATAATATTGCCAAGAATAATTTTTCGCTCGGATAAAGATGCCATTAACTGTTGATAATGATTGGCTGTCCCGGGTCTTAGAGTATAGCAATTTTGACTGATTTGAGAAAATTCTTCCGCTGCTAAAACCGTGATACAGGGTAAGTTTTGCCCTTCGATTTTTTCTGCTAAAGATGCTCCTAAACCCAAGCAATCCAGAAAAATTAAACTACAATACTTGGAAAGTTCGGGTTTTAAGTTAACTGGAGATCGAGGTTTCCAAACTTTCTGGTAAAACCAATCAGGAATGGTTTGATCGTTTTCTAATAAAATATCTATTTCTTTTAAAATAGAATTAAATTCTCCATTTCCAAACCGTTTTGTTAATTGCGATCGCTGAATTTTACCAATGGAAGTTTTAGGAATTTCAGTTTTATTTAAGGGGATTAAATATTCAGGATTAACGCCAAAACTGTTAATTACTTTTCGTCTAATCTTTTTCAGAAGTTCCGCTAGATGCTGGTGATCAAAGGTTTCTGCACTAAAAAATAAAGCTAATTGATCGGTACTATTCCTAGGATCATAAACAGCACAAGCGGCTGTGTAGGACGCTTGTACTTCTTCAATAGTTTCCACTACAGTTTCAATTTCATGGCTATAATAATTCACTCCATTAATAATAATGGTTTCTTTACTTCTTCCAGTGATAACTAAATGACCGTTACTAATAAATGCTAAATCTCCTGTCTTAAACCAGCCATCTTTTAAGAAAGCGTCTTGATTTGCTTCTGGGTTTTTATAATACCCGGGTGAAACTGCATGACCTTTAACTTGTAAATGACCAATGGTTTCTTCTGGTAATAGGGAATTATCAGCATTAACAATTCTAATCGATATTCCTGGGATGGGTAATCCTAAATCCGTAAAGGTTGCACCATTGGGATGTTCAGGATGGACTCGTTTTAAGGAAGAATTCAAGGAGGATTTATCAACCGTATGAAAGAGTAATGGCTGTTGTTCTGTCGGCTGATAATAGGTAATTCCTGACCCCATTTCTGCCATCCCAAAAGCAGGACGCATCGCCGTTTTTTTCAGATTATATTGAAGATGAAGGGTGTTAATAAATTCTCCAACTGCTTGACCAGAAACGGCTTCACCCGCTGCCAAAAAGAATTTGACACAATCTAAATTCCAATTTTGATCCGGTTCTTTTTTTAAAGCTTCATTGATCAAATTATAAGCAAAATTAGGAGCCCAACTATGGGTAATTCGATATTGAGCAATTAAATCTAACCAATTCAAAGGACGACCTAATATATATTCAGTTTGAACATAAACCATTTGGCATCCTAACTCGACACAGCGAATATTCCAGTCTGAAATACTTCCAATATGATCAAAAGGAAGCCAATTAAGAATAATATCGTCGTTTTGATGTTCACAAATGATGTTTGTTCCTCGCGCACGAGAGATGACATTTTTATGGGTTAATGAGATACATTTCGGTATTCCTGTACTGCCTGATGTTAGATTAAAGAACGCAATATCATCCGGTTGACTAATATGAGTCTGATGGGGAGAATAAGTTTTTAATTCTTCAATAAAACTCAATCTTAAGGTTTGATTAGGCAACCATTGTTTTAAATGTTTTATCTCTTGCTGACGGGATTGATTTGTGATAATAGTAGGTTCATCTAACAACTGCCAAACTTGAGAAATTTTATGAATTTCATTATTAAAATCTTTATAGCTGGGTGGCACTGAAATAATAACAGGAATAAATCCTCCTAAAAGACACCCCCAAAATGCGGAAATGATATCATAGTTTTCCGATAGCTGAAGAATTACTTTATCTTGAGCTTGTAAACCCTGCTTTTGTAATCCGGCTTGTATTTGTTGAGCTTCTTCCCATAATTGTTGATAAGATTGAAAAACTTCTGAACCATTAGATTGAATATAAATAATCCCTTTATTTGAATAATTTTCAGCAGCTTTTTGGAGGATTTCTGCCAAGGTTTTCGGTTGAAGTTCAGATTCTTCTAAAAGCTGTCCGTGACTGATTCCAGCTTGAGTGTTAGAAGTGTGAATCCCCAGATGAATCGGGGTTTGAGATTCTTGATTATCATTTTTTTTCTCTATTTTTAAGGGCAATAATTCTGATAGATGTAGGGGTAAAATTTTGTTCTTTTTAGAAGTCATGACGACAGCGACTTGATCGACATCTGACAAAGAGCCTAGTTTTTCTTCTGTTTCCTGAACTTGATGATCATCGATAATTTCAATATTCTTTAATGCAGTTTCATCGACATCACCGCTATCGGTTAAGGGTAAACTGGAAATCTGCACATAGATATTAGGTAGAAGATTGTCCGGTAACTGAGACTGTAAATCGGAGGACAATTGTTCAGAATTCCAAGCTCCAGAGGAAACGATATAGGCGACTAATTCCCCCTCCCGTACCATAAAATAGCAATCTTCAATTAAGGGATTTGATAAAAATACTTCTGCTAATTTCTGACAATTTAATTGTGGATTTTTGTGTTCTGTCCTCATACCTAATATCCTCGATTCTGTGTACAGGCCAATTCAAGCCTGAATTGCATCACTGTCTGAGCTATCAGAGCATACCTCATTCGGGCTAGGATAGTCAAGATATTTTCGAGGACGATTGTTAAGTTTTTCGTAATTTAAATTACTTGTTGAGATGAGGGACTTATGCAAGAGGCAAGACTCCCCCCAACTTTCCCACTTCCGGGGGGTGGGGGAGATTCGGCTAATCCAAGAATAAGGGATTTAGATCCGTCTGAGCTTAGTCCATTAGTCGGCTCGTTTAATCCCCTCTCCCAAGAATGATCAGGAGTAGCAAAATAAAAATCTACTCCTAGTTTCTCACTCAACTCTTGATGTCCAATAAATTCTTTGCCCTTGTCACAAGGGTCGATTTTTCTTTTGTCAGAGGGAATCTCTTGGAAAAGTTTTTCTGCCACTAGATTGCTTTTACTTTAGCTTAGTTTTGATAGATCATTTTATAAGTAATAGGACAAAATTAACTTCTTGGAACACAATATCTAAAGCTCTGCCTTAAAATAGCATTAGTATTCAGGTAGAACCTAAAGAGAGCGTTCCCCGGTTCTACTTGGGAACTAGATATTACTCGGACTCTATTGGAGGACTTGAGGACGATTTACTTGAATATAGTAAAATGTAGAATTAGAGAGGGAAGTTATGGTTTTTCTAAGATAACTCGACCGACTTCTCTGCAACAGAAAGCGTTATATTTATTAGGGGTTTCCTTAATTTATAGCCAGTAGCGAGCGGCACAAATTCTCTTAATCCCTGCCACAGCACAGGTTATGGCCTTTTGTCAACGGGGAAGTCTAGATCTTTAACAAATCTAATTTCACCGAAAGATTAATTTAACCTTGATCTGTCGGGACTGATTTCTTAACCTTTTAATAAATTGATTTTTTCCCCAGTCAGGCTAAAATCAGTAGGACTAGCATCCAAGATAATCGGGGTAACTTTGGTTAATCTGGGGCAATGTAGCCTAAAAAAACGCCAAAAATAGTCAAATTTAGACTTGAGTGGCTTCTTACTAACTGTTTAATCTATTATTTAGGTATTAGACTCTATGGCTAAAGCTTCTACCGTAACTTCTGAAATCGATCTTAAAGATTCGCAATATTACTTTAACCGAGAATTAAGCTGGTTAGAATTTAATCGTCGCGTGCTTTATGAAGCACTTGATCCTCGGACTCCCCTACTAGAAAGATTAAAATTTACCGCCATTTTTTGTGCCAATCTCGACGAATTTTTTATGGTACGGGTGGCAGTGCTTAAACAACAGGTAGAGGCAAATGTAGCCGTTTTAAGTGCCGATGGCCGGACTGCCTCGGAACAGCTAACCGAGATCAGTAAACGTCTGCGTCCCCTTGTACAACAGCAGGATCGTCTTTTTGAACACACCCTAAAAAATCTCTTAGTGGAACAGGGAATTCATCTGATTAACTATGTTGATTTACATCAAGAACAGCGCAATTATCTCCATGATTACTTTGAACAAAATATTTTCCCCGTTTTAACTCCCCTAGCGGTGGATCCTAGTCATCCTTTTCCCTATATTTCTAATCTTAGTCTCAATTTAGCCGTAGTCGTTCGCGATCCCGACACCGATAAAGAATTATTTGCCAGGGTGAAAGTGCCGCAGGTTTTCCCCCGTTTTCTGGCATTATCCAAGGAATTACGCCACCAAGATGGAAAAGCTTCGATTTGGACGGGAGTGCCTCTGGAACAGGTGGTAATGCACAATTTAGAGGCACTTTTCCCCGGCATGATCATTCAAGAATGTTATCCTTTTCGGGTGACACGCAATGCTGACATCTCCGTCGAAGAAGATGAGGCCGATGATTTATTATTAGCGATCGAGGAAGAAGTACGCAAGCGCCGCATCGGTAAATCGGCAGTACGTCTGGAAATTCACAGTTCTACCCCTAGCAATATTAAAGACCGGATCATGCGCGATCTGGGACTTGAGGAGATCGATGTTTACGATGTGGATGGACTGCTGGGACACAAAGATTTATTTTATTTTCTGTCTTTACCCTGTCCCGAACTGAAAGATCCCCCTTGGAATCCTGTCACCCCACCGGTTTTACAGGGATTGCGAGAAATAGTTGACGGTAACGAAGACGGCATTTTAGAACAGGATGGCGAAGATATTTTTACTTTAATTCGCAATAACGATATTCTCGTTCATCACCCCTACCATTCCTTTAGTGCCTCAGTACAACAGTTTATCGCCCAGGCGGCCTATGATGCCCATGTTTTAGCGATTAAAATGACTTTGTATCGTACTTCCGGAGATTCCCCGATTGTCAATTCCCTGATTGCAGCCGCGGAAAATGGGAAACAGGTAGCGGCGTTAGTGGAACTAAAAGCACGCTTTGATGAGGAAAATAACATTAGTTGGGCGAAAAAGCTCGAACAAGCCGGAGTTCACGTTGTTTATGGCTTAGTTGGTCTAAAAACCCACACGAAAGTGGTTCTCGTGGTCAGAAAAGAAGGGGATAAAATCCGTCGTTATTTCCATATTGGCACGGGCAATTATAACCCAAAAACGGCTAAATTATACACTGATTTGGGCTTACTTAGCTGTCGCGAGGATTTGGGGGCAGATATCACCGATTTATTTAACTTTCTGACTGGATACTCCCGTCAGCAATCCTACCGCAAACTTTTAATTGCTCCAGTGAGTTTGCGAAAACGGATGTTAGCAATGATCGATCGCGAGGCCAAAAACTGTAAAAATGGCGGTACGGGGCGCATTGTGGCAAAAATGAACTCTATTGTCGATAAACCGATTATAGAAGCTTTATACGCCGCTTCTCGTGCTGGTGTGCAGATTGACTTAATTATTCGCGGCATCTGTTGTTTACGACCCGGATTGCCAGAAATAAGCGAAAATATCCGAGTAATTAGCATTATCGGCCGCTTTTTGGAACATTCCCGCATTTTTTACTTTTACAATGATGGTCAGGAGGAGGTTTATATTGGTAGCGCCGATTGGATGACGCGGAACCTGACTCGTCGCGTGGAAGCAGTGACACCCATTGATGAACCAGCGATCGCCAAGGAACTGGAAGAAATTCTCGGGATTATGTTGTCAGATAACCGACAAGCATGGGAATTACAATCCGATGGCAGTTATATTCAGCGTCGTGCTGACAATGAGGGACAGGAAAGCAGTACCCATGTAATTTTAATGGACAAGACCCTTAAATCTGCGGGTATTAGTCCATAGGAACAGTGATCAGTTATTAGTTATTAGTTATCGGTTATCAACATTTTTCGCGGGTTAGACACAATGGCTGAAAATCTAGAGTTTTCGTTGAGGTGCGTCGATGCCTTGTCCAGTAAGGCTTTGAGCCTGATGACCGAGGTGACTATTGAAAATTATTATTAATAATGTCTATGCTTTTCAGTATCCCACGAAAAATCGTTGTACAATCCTTGTACAGCCTAGTTTTGCAAAGCTAGTCTTGCTTCCAATTCGTGAAGCGTATGAATGGAAACTCTCGGTCCCACTCCCACTGCAGGTCGGCTTCCTTACAACTTGCTTCCAATTCGTGAAGCGTATGAATGGAAACCCCAGGTCCTCCCACTCCTCTGTTTCCAATCGGAGCTTGCTTCCAATTCGTGAAGCGTATGAATGGAAACCCAAAAGCGCCCAACCACCCACCTTTACGGTCGGTTGCAACTTGCTTCCAATTCGTGAAGCGTATGAATGGAAACCTGGGACATTGGCAATGGTTTTGAGGTCCATAATTGGTCTTGCTTCCAATTCGTGAAGCGTATGAATGGAAACCTAGACGACGTTTCTATCAGCTTTATCAGCGGCGTAGTCGTCTTGCTTCCAATTCGTGAAGCGTATGAATGGAAACTCATGGCGGCGCTTCCCTGCTTATGCATGGGGGATAAACTTGCTTCCAATTCGTGAAGCGTATGAATGGAAACACAATTTCCCCAATCTCCCTGACCCGCGCAAGGGGGTCTTGCTTCCAATTCGTGAAGCGTATGAATGGAAACGTCAAGGGTAGTGCTTTTTCGATGCCCTTTCTAACGAGGGACACTTGCTTCCAATTCGTGAAGCGTATGAATGGAAACCCTAATCTAGCAAAAAGAAATGCAGATAAAAACATCTTGCTTCCAATTCGTGAAGCGTATGAATGGAAACTCTGCTAAATAGTCCATTATTGCGGACTCTAATCTTGCTTCTTGCTTCCAATTCGCGAAGCGTATGAATGGAAACCCGGCAATTTTTTTCATTGAAAAATATAAACAAGTGAACTTGCTTCCAATTCGTGAAGCGTATGAATGGAAACTGTGGAGGTTACCTAGGACGGCCAGAAACAAAGCGACAAACTTGCTTCCAATTCGTGAAGCGTATGAATGGAAACACTTTCAGTGTCCCGAGGGGGAAAACTATATCAACCTTGCTTCCAATTCGTGAAGCGTATGAATGGAAACCAAGCAAGTAAAGCCAACAAGGTAAAGCCTTTAACTCTGTTAAAGGCTTGCTTCCAATTCGTGAAGCGTATGAATGGAAACCTTTTGCTGCGCAGAATGTCCCTTTTGGGACCTGCTTGCTTCCAATTCGTGAAGCGTATGAATGGAAACATAGAGGTAGGCCACCACTGGACGTAGTGTCCGGTCTTGCTTCCAATTCGTGAAGCGTATGAATGGAAACGGGTTACGGTTTGTTCGCAGGCGAACAATCCAAAAACTACTTGCTTCCAATTCGTGAAGCGTATGAATGGAAACCTTCAACATCGATTTCTTGTTCTTGACAAGAAATGCAACTTGCTTCCAATTCGTGAAGCGTATGAATGGAAACTGGGGGTAGTGGTGGGTGTAGGAACGACACTCACTCCTCTTGCTTCCAATTCGTGAAGCGTATGAATGGAAACACGAGATTGATAGTCAGCACATCTCCGTTGCGACTTGCTTCCAATTCGTGAAGCGTATGAATGGAAACCGGCGCTCAATCCTAGCGCACCGGATCACCGTGCGCGTTTCTTGCTTCCAATTCGTGAAGCGTATGAATGGAAACTTTGATGGACTTTTTGTCGTCCTCCACCTCTTGGTGGAGGCTTGCTTCCAATTCGTGAAGCGTATGAATGGAAACGCCTACGGTTCCAGTGACGTTGCCCTGAAACGGAGCCTTGCTTCCAATTCGTGAAGCGTATGAATGGAAACGAAGATGAGACTTCAGAATATTGACGGCTATGAATACTTCTTGCTTCCAATTCGTGAAGCGTATGAATGGAAACACAAGGGTTTGGGGGTCTAAACTTCGGTCAAAGTTAAATCTTGCTTCCAATTCGTGAAGCGTATGAATGGAAACCGTAAGCGATCCACCTCATTCTGCAGCAGGAGAATCTTGCTTCCAATTCGTGAAGCGTATGAATGGAAACCGTCACTACCGTCGAGAGAAATGGTAATCTCGAACTCACCTTGCTTCCAATTCGTGAAGCGTATGAATGGAAACAGAATGCCAGGGATCAATCCCATCTCATCGGTTAAGAAAAATCCGAGATTTCAGCGAGATTATGCGTCAGTGGGGACAACAATTTCAGAGGAACTTTAACCAGACTGAACTCGGCAGAATAATTTATGCGGGAGGAGATGATTTTTTAGGCATCGTTTATAATAGCCAATTTCCCGGTCCACAACTCAACTCGATCGAGATCGATCGAGTTCTCCACTGGCTACAAACTCCTCATAAGTAGGGTTTGCTGAATAAATGTGAAATGTAGGCAAGGTCAGGGTTTTGTGGCTTTTCTCGTGAAACAGGTGCAAGATTTTGAGAGAATCGTGCTTCAAAACCTTGCGTCTTCATCGGCCCGCGTCCTGTAGGGGCGAAGCATTCGGGCAGTAACCTATCGGTGAAACCGTAGATTTTCTATCCGAATGCTTCGCCCGTACTTTTTCAGCAAACCCTAAGTAGCGATCGCACTTTCAAAAGACCAAATAATCACATTTAAAGGATTTTGCTTTAAATCTTTTCATAAGTAGGTAGGCGTTAAAAGCTGTCAGATGCCCCCCTTATTAAGGGGGGATTAAGGGGGGATCCGCACCCCCCTTATCAAGGGGGGATTAAGGGGGGATCGGCACCCCCCTTATCAAGGGGGGCAGGGGGGATCGAACCTAAAATCCATTTTTAATTTAATTATAACCAGCTACTTAGGAAGCAATAAAATCATCTCGTGAGATACCCGCTTGAGTGCAAATAATCCTTAGTGTAGAGCTTTTAATTTGCTTATGATTGGGTAGCGTTAAAAGTGTTGTTGTTCCATCTGGATTTTTTCTAATCATAGAAATATGCTCTTTTTATCTAACAATTGAAAAACCAAATTTTTCAAGAACTTTAATCACTTTGGCTTTAGGGGCATCAGCCGGAAATTTTGCCATTAGACTATTGCTTCTACAACAAAGGCTTCTAATAAAGATGAGTCAGCTTCGAGAACTGATTCCCCAAAGGTTTCAACATGAAAAGCGATCGCCGATTGCACATCAATAAGAGCATCTTCATAGGTATCACCCTCACCGACTACTACGCCTTGAATTCCCAATGGATAGGCGATATAGCCATCAGAATGTTTTTCCACAATGATTTTAATGGATTTCATAAATTCTTGACACTTTACAGGAATTTCCTGATCCTATCTCATTTCTATAGGACTTTGATAAGAAAACGATCGCCTCTCCTCCTCATCAAAATCTCCAAAAAAGTTGACTCTCCAAAAGTGATCGCTATTCCTCATCATCAAAAAGCGATCGCATCCTCCAATTGTATCCCCACAAAACGTGATCGCTATTCTTAAACGATGCTATAGTCAGAATAGTGAGTTCTAATTACAAGAATGCAAGTTAAAGACCTAAGTGTTGAAGATTTTAAGTTTTTGATTCAAGAAACTGTTACAGAAACAGTTCAATCTCTACTAAATGATCCTGATGTTGATAAACAACTTAAAACCGAAGTCTCTCAATCTCTAGCTGACTCTTTACAGCGAACTCGAAATGGAGAACGGGGAATTTCTGCGGAAGAAGTAGCTCAAAGATTAGGATTAGATTGGTAATGCCTCGCTATATAGAATTTACCGATAAAGCTTTTGAAGGTTTAGAGTCGCTTACGGCAGTTGTTCGCGAGCGTGTCTTTTAAAAAAGTTCGTTGGATAAATGAAAATTTTGATGATATTAGACATCAAAGTTTAAGTTCTAATTTAAAGCGGTTTGTTTAAACTTAGAATTGGCGATTACAGGGTGATATATTCTTTTGATGATGACTTTATTACGATTCATCAAGTTGGTCATCGTCGAGATATTTATTCTGATTAGTTTTAGTTTAATTACTTCCATTCCCAAAAATTGCTCCTTCCAAAAGCGATCGCACTCCTCCTCATCAAAATCGCCAAAAAAGTTGCTTCTCCCAAAAGTGATCGCTATTCCTCATCATCAAAAAGCGATGTCGTCCTGACAATGAGGGACAGGAAAGCAGTACCCATGTAATTTTAATGGAAAAAGCCCTTAAATCTGCGGGTATTAGTCCATAGGATCAGTTATCAGTTATTAGTTATCAGTTATCGGTTATCAACATTTTTCGCGGGTTAGACACAATGGCTGAAAATCTAGAGTTTTCGTTGAGGTGCGTCGATGCCTTGTCCAGTAAGGCTTTGAGCCTGATGACCGAGGTGACTATTGACAATTATTATTAATAATGTCTATGCTTTTCAATATCCCACGAAAAATCGTTGTACAATCCTTGTACAGCCTAGCTTTGCAAAGCTAGTCTTGCTTCCAATTCGTGAAGCGTATGAATGGAAACAAGAGAAATTCCCAGAGCAAGAGTAACCCTAAAAAACTTGCTTCCAATTCGTGAAGCGTATGAATGGAAACGTTTGTCTGGAAAGGAGCTTTCTGGGTGATTTCCCCAGTCAGTCTTGCTTCCAATTCGTGAAGCGTATGAATGGAAACGGTATAGGAGGAGGCAAAGGGCCAATAAAAACCTTGCTTCCAATTCGTGAAGCGTATGAATGGAAACCAAAATCTATGCGCAGTTGCGCATAGTCCGATAATGAACTTGCTTCCAATTCGTGAAGCGTATGAATGGAAACGAAATTTGAGGGATCAGGATCCCACCCCTCTCTTTGCTTGCTTCCAATTCGTGAAGCGTATGAATGGAAACTCCAGACTACTCGGAATAGTCTTAAAAGTTACCTTTACATAAGGTCTTGCTTCCAATTCGTGAAGCGTATGAATGGAAACGTGGCCGTAACCCCAGACTGAAAAATTGCTTAGTAGCCACTCTCTTGCTTCCAATTCGTGAAGCGTATGAATGGAAACTCTTGGATTTTCACCAGTAGTTGCTTCCTGCATCTTGCTTCCAATTCGTGAAGCGTATGAATGGAAACCTTTGAGTGCCGAAAGAACCAACGGAAAACAGAACAACGCAAGACTTGCTTCCAATTCGTGAAGCGTATGAATGGAAACCGTGCGATACTAATGTAAATCAGCCCCCACAATGTGACTTGCTTCCAATTCGTGAAGCGTATGAATGGAAACCAGCTTAAAACGAAGACGCAAGCGGAAACGAGAAGCTTGCTTCCAATTCGTGAAGCGTATGAATGGAAACAATATGCAGGGCATTACGGGGATTGTCCAGGTTGGGCTTGCTTCCAATTCGTGAAGCGTATGAATGGAAACCTTTGAGTGCCGAAAGAACCAACGGAAAACAGAACAACGCAAGACTTGCTTCCAATTCGTGAAGCGTATGAATGGAAACGGCAGAGGTTTTGGCTATCGGAAAAATTGATAAATTTTCTTGCTTCCAATTCGTGAAGCGTATGAATGGAAACCGTAGCATTGCCATAGGGTTGCCAAGTGGGGACGCTTGCTTCCAATTCGTGAAGCGTATGAATGGAAACTGAAACTGGTTATCGTGGGCGTATTGATACAGTTTTCCTTGCTTCCAATTCGTGAAGCGTATGAATGGAAACTCCTCTAAAGCCGCCTTATACTTCGGAAAAGCCTCTACTTGCTTCCAATTCGTGAAGCGTATGAATGGAAAAGATGTGTAGGGTTAACTCATGAATTAACCCTACAATTTTTTTAATTCCAATTAGTTAAGTGCCTGAATAGAAACGATACTTAATTAAGAAAAATCAATGAAAATAAAGATTGTTTAAGAAAAATTATTTAAAATTAACACAATAATTAGAAATTTAGTGATAGATATAAAAGTACAAAAGAGCCAATTAATCTAACAATCCTATTTTTTTAGCCAGAGATAAGTCTTTTCTAGGTCTTTTCAAGGCTGTTGAATATACCTCTTAAACAATCGAGTTTTCTATAGCTACCTAAGCAAAATTAATTACACATATCTAACCACCCCTAGCCCCTTGCCCCTTGCCTCTTGCCTCTTGCCTCTTGCCTATCTTCACTAGGAAATTAATTTTGCACGACTACTTAGCTTTATGTCCAAATATATAGCCATCACCTTCTCCCCCGTCCAAAGCTTTATTGAAAAATCCCGCAAATTGAGGGACCTGTACGGAGCCTCTCAGATTCTCTCGGATCTGACCAGTACAATCGTCACCCACCGGCCCGAGCAGTACCACCTAATTAGCCCCGGACTGCTAAACTCCCAACAGGGAATGCCCAACCGTGTTCTCCTGAAAATCGATAGCGAAATACAGTCCTCCTCCTCCGAGGAAATCATTGCGGAACTGCAACGAGCCTTTTTAAATCGTTGGAAAAATATTCTCGCAACCTGTAGAAAATGGGTCGAAAACGCCCTCGCGCCTTACTATCGATCCTCAGAATGGAATTGGCAAAAAAGCTGGAAAAAGTGGGAAAGACGCACCTGGGAATTTTTCTGGGGCATGGGGGACGATCTAGAGTCCGCCATGGTCGATCTAGAAAATCGTAAACTCGCCCGCAATTGGCAAGGGGTGAATTGGGTCGGGGAAAGCTCTAGTCTGTCCGGGACTGACGCGATCGCTTGGTACGGGATGGATCGGGAAAACCAAGACATGAAAACGCTTGACTGGAGCGAAGAAAACCGACATATCGCCCTATTCTACCGAAGATTAGCCTTCCTTCTCGATGGAGTTAACGATCCTGACGGTCAACCCAAAGATAGACAACCGGAAGGCAAATACATCGATGGAAACGAAAGATTGAATATTCCCGAATTAACCAAACGGTTGATCACTCTCCCACATATCGCCCGCTCTCTAGGAGTTGAACTTCCCGAAGAACTTCGCCAGCGAGGATTTCGAGACCTGATCAGGAGACCGCAAGATAACCCCGCCTCAGTGGGACAAAAAACGGGCTGGTTCATGGGAGATGGCGATAAAGTAGGCGATTACCTGAAAAACCTCGGCTCAGACCAAAAAATCCGAGATTTCAGCAAGATTATGCGTCAGTGGGGACAAAAATTTCAGAGGGACTTTAACCAGACCGAACTCGGTAGAATAATTTACGCGGGAGGAGATGATTTTTTGGGCATCGTTTATAATAGCCAATTTCCCGATCCACAACTCGACTCGATCGATCTCGATCGAGTTTTTCACTGGCTACAAACCCTCGATCAACAGTGGAAAACTGGAAAAACTGAAGAAATCAATCAACGGGTGACTCTAAGTCTCGGCTTCGTTTGGGCAGCCCACAGCATTCCCCAGAGAGACGTTTTACAGCACTGTCGGGAAGCAGAACAGCGCTCGAAAAAACTAGGACGCGATCGCCTCACCATCCGCGTTTTATTTAACAACGGGCAATATGTTCAATGGACAACCAGATGGAAATACTTGAACACGCTAAACCACTATCGAGATCGGGACGGCGGGAAAAACTGGGGTCATATCTATAGCGACTTCGCCCGACTAAAAGCCCGTCACGCTTTCGGTCTGGGCTATCTCGATAACCCTAGAAGCCATTCCGATGGCGCAGACTCGAAAATCCTCGATAACCTCTCCAAACTCCTACAGTTTTTCGATCTATACTTTAGCGGCTATAAAGAAATTTTAGAAAAAGAAGATGATCAGATCGTCTCCCTCCCAAAGGACGCGCCATCGAAGGACTACGCTAGGGCGATCGTTCGCTGGATAGACGAACTGATCGCGATCGGTTGGCATCTCTCGATCGGGGAAACGATCAAAAAATAATCCTAAATCCGAATCTATTGCCTATTGCCTATCCTAACCAAGAAATTAATTTTGCACGACTACTTAGGGTTTGCTGAATAAATCTAAAAACCTTGTTGAGTAAACCTTTTAGACTTTTTTTCCCTCAAAAAGTGCCAACCATTGGAGTGATCGGGGGTAAAATCCCTGAACTTTTTCCCTGAAAATTAGGTAATTGACCAGATGAAAATCGCTAAAACCCCACACCCTACACCCCACACCCCACACCCCACACCCCACACCCTGCCCCCAGGAAAACCTTTTTCAGCAGACCCTACTTATGTTTTCCCATCTCATCATCATTAAACCCCTCGGCATGATGTACGGCAGTTCCGGCGCGTTCCTCTCCCCAGAAAACCTTGTCGGACGTTCTGGCTCTAAATTTCCCCCCGATGCCGCCACCCTATCCGGACTATTTTTCAGCGCCAATAAAACGACCCATCAGTATAGCCATCGGGAATTAAGAGACAACCTCTTCATCGCTGGCCCTTTCTGGGCCGAAACCAATAGTCTTCGTAACGTCTATATCCCGATTCCCCGCACGAAAATAATCGCCACCGACGACTCCGACGAATGGCGAATCCGACCTGCACCCGATCGACAAGTCGTCTGGGAGCGAGATTGCGACAAGGACTCAATAGAACCCGAATTTTCCTGGATTTCTAGTGAAGATTGGACAGAATCGGCGCAATACATCGCCGACAACGGATTTGCGGAACTCTCACCGTGGGAATTTACCCCGATCCTACATCCCAAGCTAGAGATCGATCGACGCTGTACCGTCGAGAAGGACGGTCTGTTTTTAGAATACGCCGTGCAGATGAAGGAGGGAACCTGTTTGATCTATCTAGCCACCCATCCCCTCGATCCGGGATGGTATAAATTCGGCGGAGAAAATCATCTAGTCGAGATCGAGAGCGTTGAGATTAAACCCGATTGGGCCATCTATCAATTGCTGAGACAGCCAATCGAACAGGCCTTTGCGACGATCACTCCGGCCATCTGGGGATCGAAACGATTTTCCTCCCGAATTCCCGAACAACCCGATTTCCCCTCAGTTCAACTGCTGCTCACCGACAAACCCATCCCCTACCGTTACGGTTTAGGTGGACGCTTGGGACGGGGTAGGTATTCCGTTCCTTCGGGAAGCGTGTATGTGCTGGAAGAACCGATCGGGCGATCGTGGTGGGACTGGCCGGAAGACTGGTTTCCTAGAGAGGGGTTTCCCCTCAAACATATCGGCTGTGGACTATCTCTACCGCTAACAATAAAAGGATTGAATTGAATGTATCTAAAAGCCTACGGCATCATTGAAACCCTTGCCCCACTCCATCTGGGAGCCGCCGCCGGGGAAGAAAGCGGCAACCTTAACCTGATCTTTCGCGATCAGTTCACCCAAACGGGCATAATCCCCAGTAGTTCCCTACGCGGTCGTCTCCGCTCCGATATGTTAGCCCGTTTAACAAGCCAATACAAGAAGCAAGGGCAACCCCCGGAACAGGCCAAAACGAGCGCGTTACAAGAAGTGGAACGCTGGTACGGCCGCGGTGCAGAAAAAAACCGACAGGAAAACTACGATTATGAATCGATTATCAAACCAGAACACGCCTCGATCGTCTGGCTGCCAGTTTTCTGCCCCGGACAACCGATCGTTTGGGTTAGTTGTCCGAGTTTACTGCGACGCTACCAACGCATTGCCGACGTCAAGGCAGACATCCCCCCCGAGTACACCGGCTCGCAAACTCTAAAAACCCGTTCCAAAAACAACTCTGACCCCGTACTTTTCTTCAACTTGGGGTTTATCACGGTGAGTTACCCCAATTGGGATCTAACACCCTGGTTTCCCCTCAAAAACCTGCCCGCCGTGGTGGTCGATGACAATGATATGGGTATGATCCACGATATGGCCCTCTATCGTCAGAGTCGCGTGCAGTTAGAAGAGGGGCGGAAAGTGGCGGCTAATAAAGCTTTTTTTAATGTCGAGGCAATACCAGAAGGAACAGTCCTCGCTTTTCCCCTTGCCCTTAAACCGATCGATGATAACGTTTGGGACAACTGGAAACCACTGGAACAAGATAAAACGGGGGATATTTATCTAGGGGGACTCGAATCGGTCGGCTTCGGCCACTGCATGATGACCTTGAAAAAACCATCGGGAGGTGCTTCATGACATGGAATCCTTATAACCTCGATCGGGCTGCCCAGGAATTGGTCTTAAAATACCGAGACAGCGAGAAAGTGTTAAATGAATCCCACAAAATGAGAACCACCGTCGCCTACGGTTTAGAACGTTTTTGGGGTGAACACCTGAGATTGATCGACAAAAATGACGCTACTGATCGACAAAAAGGACGATACTGGCAAGATGTCTGGCAGAAATTCGTCGATATCTTAGAAGAGGCGGGATTACGGGTTCCCCGTGGCAAGATTAATCCTCAAGATAAACCGGAAGCTCAAACCAAAGCTATCCAAGCGATCGCCCGAGAGTTCTGGAATCAAGAAACTTTTCCCCTAGAAGATCAGAGAATCGCTCTCTACGTCCTCACCCAACTTTGTGATAGCTTGGTCTGGTGGACGCAACGATACAAAAAACCTAGCTCTAATCCCCAAAATCCGAACATCGAGGAGGAAGAATAAAATGCCGGACTGGTCAGATGTACCCCTCCTCTATCAAGCACAGATCGAGGGAAGATGTCAATTACAAAGACAAGAAAATAAACAAAAATCGCCAGCCTACGATTGGGTCGATCAGTGGACTAAACTTTATCATTCCACTGACGATAGCGGTGGTCGATCCGGGCAACCCGATAAAACTCCCAAATCGCAACAACGTCCGTCTCCTGTCAAAAAAAATAACCTTTCCGAACCACCGCAATTTAGCGGAGAAGCCAAGACGCGACCCTATACTATGACTTGGCGACTCGTCACCAATGGAGGTCAAGATGATGGCATTATCCGACCAGCTATCGGTGCGCGAGGCTATCCCTACTACCCCGGATCATCGATGAAAGGGGCTTTCCGTCGTGCCTGTGCCTGTACTACCGAACAAGCTCTAAAGTATTGCGGCAAACCCTCCCAAGGCGATCAGGGTTCCGAACCAGGTATTCTGCGCTTTCTAGGAGGCTATCCTACGGATAATAACTGGACTCGAAACTTAGTCGATATCGCTCATCCCCAGCAGGAAAAACAAGTTATTCAAGACGGAAAAACTAACGCTAATGTACTATTATCTTTTCACGAGGTAACTCTCAACTTCGGGATTTCCAGTACCATTCCCCTCGACGAACAAGAATGGCGAACGATCTGGCAAATTTGGGAGAAAGCGATCGGCAATGGACTCGGTTCCAGAGTTAGCGCCGGATACGGTCGCTTTAAAGATGTACCCTCACCAGAAACCCTCTTACAAGTTCATCTCACAGGACAGGGAATCATCGCTACATTACTCGACAAAACTCCCGAATTCCGTCCCAATATGTTTAAAGCAGCCCTTCGAGGTCATACCCTACGTTTACTAGGAGGAATGACCGATGAAAAGACCGCTAAACATCTGACCCAAATCCTCTGGGGAGGCATCGACGGAGCCGCTACTCTGGGACAACTCGGCATCAGCTTCACCTACCATGATGATGATTTAAAATTTGGCGAGCATCCCTACACTCCCCCGGGTAAAAGCGAGCAAATTATGCCTCTATACAATCTCAAACGGGGAACTTTACAAATTTCCTGTATGAATCGTCGCACTTCCTCGGAAGATCGGCAAGAACTCGCGGAATTAGCCAAGGCAATAGTGCAATTTGCTCTTTTACTCGGGGGATTCGGCAAATCATGGCGAAGAGCGGATCACTGGCAGTTTTTCCGTCCCTATTTAGAAAAAGGCAATAAACCGATGATCGGGTGTCATTGGAAATTTATAGACTCTTCAGAATCTCTTTATCTTCCTATCACCGATTTACAACAAGATCTATCGCAATTTATCGATCGCCTTCGGACACTATTCCAGAATTACGCCGCTAAACAAGGCTATACTATTCATCCCGATAATCCTGTACACTGTGATTGGCGAGAAGCTTGGTATCCTTACGATAATCAAGGTGGGGTGCAAGTCTGGGGAAGAATTGTCGAGGATCGGATTAAAGCTATCAAATGGTTCCATCAACCTTACGAGGGAACCCACACCCTGCGGAACTTACAAGGAAGCATCGGACGGGACTCGCAAACTGGAAGACTTTGGCATCGAATTTACCCTTATTATCACTCGAATTCTGAAGGTAAACTGCAACGACAGAAACCACCGATCGAACTATTGACTTTCTTTCCCGAAACAACCGAGGATAGCGCTCATTTTATCGCTTTTCTCAACGAGCGATCGGACTTTGTAAAAATTTGGTAATATTTGTCATATTTATCGGGTATGCTGAAAAAGTACGGGCGAAGCATTCGGATAGAAAATCTACAGTTTCACCGATAGGTTATTGCCCGAATGCTTCGCCCCTACAGGACGCGGGCCGATAAAGACGCAAGGTTTTGAACGACGATCAAAATCTTGCACCTGTGAGAGCAAAACAGAACCCTAAAACCCTTACCTCGTCCATATTGCCCATTTATTCAGCAAACCCTATTTATCGGGTAAAACCATGACTACTTGGATTATCACAACGGGAAACAGCGATATTCAATTAAATACCGATGCCAATTGGACGAGAGGGAAGGGATTATTTAAGAAGGCTAAAAACAACGAACCTCTCTGTAATTGCCAGGGAGAAGGTGCAGATTTTGCCAATCTTAAACGAGAAAACGATACTAAGCGTTTTCCGGTTGCCGCTAGAGTTTTGGGATTAGTTTATCAAGATCATGAACATTGTTATTCAGATTTAGTATTCCCTTTGCTTGATGTTTTAATTGAAAAATTTCAAGATAAAAAATCTCCCGATCGAGTTTATATCATCCTAACCGATCAAGAAAAGCTTTTTAAAACATCGGACATCAAAAATTCTTCCTGTCCTTTCTGGCAAGATACCTGTACCTTAAAACCGCTTTTTGAATGGTACTTCCAGACCAAACTTAAGCTAAAACCGGATTTTATCACTTTACAGCTTTCTGTTAATAATAGAGGACTAGATCACTGGGATCAAGTGTTAACTCTTGTCACCGAAGAGTTAACAAAAATACAGCAAGATGATGTTTTTTACATCAGTCATCAAGCTAGTACCCCCGCTATTTCCTCGGCTGTTCAATTTTTCAGTATTGGTTACTTCTCTAACGTCAATTTCTTGATACTTAATCGATATTATGAAGAAAATAATATTAAAACAAGCCCCGAAATTATTCCGAGTTCTAGCTATTGGAAACAATTACAAATACAGAAGGCTAAAAAATTAATCACAGATGGTTTTCCGGGATCGGCATTGGCATTATTAAAAGAGGTAGGATACAATAACTCAGAAAAAGAAAAAATTAAGGAGCTAGAAAGATACATCGATCTTTTTAATATTAAAACCATAGACACTGGCGATGAATTTGATCCGACACAAGCGATCAAGAGAGTTCGTGAAACCTTAGATTTAATCGAATATTTCTTGAAACAAGAAAACTATCTTCAGGGAATCACTCTATTAAATGCCGCGCAGGAGACGTTTTTAAAAGCTTCTATTTCACTCTATTTACAAAAACATATACCCGGAGGTTTTAAAGAATGGAACGAGAAAGGATTATCACTTAACTTAAAAGAAACAAAAATCCAGGAAGTGATTAAGCAACTTCAATCATCTAACCAGAGAAATTATAAATTTCAGAGTCCTCATGAACTTTTTCCTTTACTCAAAGAATTTACGAAAACTGTAGATAATGATTATTGGCAATTATTAATTTGGTCATCCATAAGAGACAGAGAGCATGAATTCGATCGCCGTAACCAACTAATGCACAATTTACGGGGAGTAAAAAAAGAAGAAGTGATTCTTTATCTCACCGATCCCAAAAAGTTAATCGATCTAAATCAAAACGATAGCAATCTCCCCAATAAGGTAGATGAGGTTTATAGAAACGAGATTAAAGGTAAATTTATTTCTGCATTGGAAACCCTATGTGGATGGACGGAAAATGATTATACCCCTTTAAAGCATCATCTCGAAGAATTAGCCAAATCCCTATAAAAAATACGTTCCCCTAGTTTTTAGTTAAACTAGGGGATATTGATTACTTAGGGCTTGCTGAATAAATGTAAAATATAGACGAGGTAAGGGTTTTAGGGTTCTGTTTTGCTCTCACAGGTGCAAGATTTTGAGAGAATCGTGCTTCAAAACCTTGCGTCTTCATCGGCCCGCGTCCTGTAGGGGCGAAGCATTCGGACAATAACCTATCGGTGAAACCGTAGATTTTCTATCCGAATGCTTCGCCCGTACTTTTTCAGCAGACCCTACTTATTTTTCATCTTTTGGCTTTCTGTTGTTTATGCAGATTTCGATCGATCCCCAGACCAGAACGTTTACCGCAGGTGCGATCGCATCGTGCGGTGCAACTACCGAGACTACATTACAGACAACTAACGCGGAAACCTTAATGGCGGCGATTTTGGTGATTTTCATTACTACGTCTCCATGCGTAGACAAAAATCAGGTCTTTTCGCAATGGATAATTGTAGTCATTTCTGCCACACCTTTAACTAATATAACACATCAGATCGCAATCTGTCCAAAAGAATTAGACTTTTGGCTTCAAATAAACAAGTCGGTTAGTCCAATCCTGCTTTCCTTGCAGTTCCCACAAGGCTAAAAGCGAACGGATCAAAAGACCGAAATTGCTAGGGGGAATAGACTCATAATCGATAAAAATAACGCCGCTATGACTTTTCCAAGCTTCTCCCCATTCCCACAAAAGCGGGGGAATACTGTTCTGGTCGTAGGTTACTAGAGTTAATCGGGCTTCAGCCGCCGCTTTTAAGACGATTTCATCCGAATAGCCCAAATATCTACCTTTTTGCCAAGTTATTAGGGGAAAAATCGAGATTTCTGGACGTTTATAACTAATTTGTTCGGCAACCGTCGGAGAAATATGTTCATCCAATAAAAAAGATAGCATTTTAGCTATTCCCCGCTCAAATCAGCAGAAACCGTCATTGTTTCCAATTGCGGTAAGAGCCGCTTTATCGTCGTTTCATTCATCGCTTGAGCATCGGAAATCGCAGTTTGGACTTCGGACCGATAGGCTTCGGCATAGAGCAGGGCAGAGCGTACCCATTCCAGGGGTCGATGAAAATGTGCCGCCGTTTTTTCTTCATCTAGTCCGTAGCTTTGAGCGATTTGAATTACTTCCCACAGAGCCAAACTGGAGTTTTTTAGGTAGGGCTGCCGCCCCAAAGGAGAATGGCGAAATTCAATATAGGGGAACTCGCTTTCTCGGAGGGATTCCTCGATTAAAATCGCGCCGGTTTCGCTAGGGGTTTTTCCTAATCGGCGGGCTAACCTTTTCAGTCTTTCTGCTGTGTGGTCGGGCAGTCTGGTGCTAACAACTTGGGACATCAATTTTTTTAACTTTTAATTACACTGTTTACAGTGTAACTCAACTCATTCTGCCAATGCCATTAAAGAATTGACCGTTCACCGAAAAATTAGGACTAATACTAAATCCGTTGAGTACAGGCTAGTTATGAGGAGAGGCAAGAGGCAAAAGGGGGAATAAATAATCAGTTTTTAATAACCAGATTTAGTATAAGGTAGTGGCGCGGAGAAAAACCTTTTCTTTGAGTATTACCATAAGATAAATTTATATTGTTGTGACAATCTATAAGCATCTGAGGGGGTAAGACAATCGCTAAAATCCTTATTCTCTCGTTGACCCCCTCGGATGCCCTTCTACTTCTTTTGCCTATTGCCTATCCTGATATGTAGCCTATAATCAACGGATTTAGTATGACTAACTGGTTGAGAGGTTAAACAATCTCAAAAGCTGAGATCAAGCATCTTGATCTGTATTTTCTCAACCAGTCAAATCAAGCAAGAATCCTAATAATAATTACCGACTTTGCGATGGTGAACAGCCGTTAAACTATCAGGTTTAGAAACGCGACCATCGGTGACTTTATTGTAAACAATCCAGTGGTCAGCACATTCCATGCGACTAGCGACCTCACATTCTAAATAAGCGAGAGCATCGGCTAAAATTGGGGAACCATTATTAGCGGTGTGAGTATTGACTCCTGCGAAACGATCTTCCCCAGGTCCGAAACGTTTTAAAAAGTGTTTCATCAGGGTTTGATAATTGCCTTCTTCCAGAATATTTAAAATGAATTGATCCCCCACTTGCATTAAAGAATCGATCGCCCGATCTTTGGCCACAGCAACGGTAAAACCGGGAGGATCAAAACTTGCTTGCGTCACCCAAGAAGCGACCATTGCACCGCTTCTGTCTCCTTTCTTGGTGGTAATAATATATAAACCTCCGCTAATCCGTCCGATGGCTTTATCAAGGTCAGTATCGAGGGATTTTCTTTGTTTAACTTTTACCTCTTGTGTTAATAGTTGTCCCATGTCTGTCCCCGCTTCTTCACAGCGTTGATAGAGACTCTCGTTAGGAGTTTCTGCGCTACGAATGGGATCAAAAGCTTTGGTTAAACCAACTTCACGAAACTTATTAAATAGAGGTAAAATTGATTCATCATCATCCCCTTTAGATTCAAACATTCCGAGGTATTGTTTGGGGTTAACCGAGGCGAGAATTGTGCCTAGATTACCCGTAATTTCTTGGGCATGAATACCAGAAACCGGGGGAGTACCGATGACGATTCCCACCGCAGAAGAAGCTAATTCTTTTACCTCTTGGGGATCGGCGGATTTCAGGTCTAAAGTTTCTACAACCAAACCAGTTTTAGTAATACCTTTGGCAATCGATTGACAGAGGCGATCACTATAACCATAATCGGAAATATAGAAAACAGCGACGGTTTTTTCTGCCTTAGTTTGTGCTTGACTCCAATCACGATAACGGGTCAATAATTCAGTAACATTATGTTTTAATACTGGTCCATGACCATTAGCCACGAGATTAATATTACCTAGGGGTTCCATCCGTTTCATCGCCGCTAGTACCGAGCGAGCATTAGGAGCCATTAAACATTCATAATAGAAGCGATAATCTGGTTCAATAGCACTTAATTGCTCATCGTAAAGATCATCGGAACAGTAGTGCATTCCAAAAGCATCACAGGTAAATAAAATTCCCGAACCGTGATCGTAGGTAAAGATAGTATCGGGCCAGTGTAAATTAGGAGCGTTAACAAATTCGAGAATGTGACCATTGCCTAGGTCTAACTGATCGCCATTTTTGACCAGTTGACGTTGAAAGGGATGATGAACTAAATTCTCTAAAAACTGAATTGCCACTTTCGACCCAACGACGGTAATATTGGGAGCGAGTTGCAGCAGATCTCTGACTAAACCACTGTGATCAGGTTCGGTATGACTGATAATTAAATAATCGATTTCTTGGGGGTTAATTAATCCGTTGAGACTATCAAAATATAGTTGACGGAATTTTTCGTGAGAGGTATCCACAAGGGCGATTTTTTCCCCACGAATCAGATAGGAGTTATAAGTCGTACCGTTTTGTAATCCGAATTCAATATCGAAGCGATCGCGATCCCAATCGAGGGAACGAATAGCGGTGATGTCTGCGGTGAGATCGGCCACCTGCACAGTGAGACGTTTTGTTTTGACTGGTGTAGCAACCATCGAACCCCTCCTTATTGTTAAGTTTTTTATACTTTGTCTCTATTGTGCCACGAGGAAATAAGGTATGGAAATTTATTTTCCGATAATTACTGATAACAGCTATCTTAATGGTCAGGGAGGAGTCGATCGTCGATTTGAGCAGAAACGCTCTCTAGGTATCTGTAGGAGGAAATGGGTGTTATACATTCCAGTCAAGGTGAACTACTTCCTATGTCACGGGGGATTGCCTCAAAACCGACTTACACCCAGTTTTTGGTCTTACATCCCCGACCTAGGCAGTATCTCCAGTTCCTATTTGGTATAAAGTTAGGATTGTAAATAAGACGGAAAAAATGCTTTTACAATCGGGAAACTTCCGTTTAAAAGGAAAAAAAGCTCTACTAAATCAAGCAGAGATACCGGTCATAACGGTAATGGATGTAACGGAAACTCCCAGGGAACTCCCCAAAAAGAAACAGAAAATTTTTTTTGGTGGTAAAAGAGGTTATCATACTTTAAAATCTCAATTAGTAGCTGATAAAAATACCGAGGAAATTATCTGTGTCTGTTGTGGGAAAGCTAGAGGTCACGATTTTAGTTTATTTTAAAAAATTCGAGTTCGGTTTCATCCTTTAACTCCCAGCAGAGAAGACAATGATTATCAGGGAATAGATGCATACCATAGTAATAGTTATGCACTGAAAAAGAAACCGAAAAATAGAAAATTAACAGAGTTATAAAAGGAGTATAACAATGCTTTAACCAAAGAAAGGATTATCATTTAACCTATAAATAGGAAACTCAAAATTTTGAAAATATTATCGCGTAAATATCGGAATTGTCGTCGAAGATATAGTTTAAAAATTAACTTTTTGACGACTATTTATAACTATGAGTTAGGAATAGTTATAGCAACTTCTTAAAAGTTGCCAAACATTAATCCAGTCAAGGATAATTTATTCTCAATAATAAAAATTGAGATGGTTTCTGCAGCTTAAATAAAGAGGTTTTGATAACCAAATTAAAGCATATATAAAGAGTTTTGAGTTAAAAGTAAAACTTCAGGTTTTCATTCAGAAAAAATGCACTAATTGGCTAATTTTCCCAAAAAATTAGTTAGCCTACCATCATAACATATAATTAATTTGCAAGAGTTCTAATGCACAGCAAAGGAAAGGATTAAGCCTCCATCACTACTACCGAATCACCACCTGAAAATAATCCCTAGCCATCTCCACTAAACCCTCCCTCATAGCTGACTAGCACAGTAAACCGCCCCCATCAGTCCCACTTGAGCATTAAGAACGATATGGACGGGAATATTGCTTAATAGCTCCCTCATCCGACCTTTAGCCCGAAAAGCCTTCATAAAGCTACCCTCGGTCATTAGGGGAAGATTTTTGGCCGCAATCCCTCCCGCGATGTATAATCCTCCGTAGGGAAGCAACTTCAGGGCTAAATTGCCCGCTTCCGCACCGTAGGCCTCGACAAAGATTTTCATGGTTTGATAACAGAGATGATCCGAGTTATCTTGGGCAAAACTGGCGATTTCAGCCGCTAAATCCACGGTTTTTTGCGTTTTACCCATTTCTGCTAACCAAGTGCGGTAAATTTCCGCCATGGCCGGTGATGACTGACTATAGTTACTATCGTGGAGAAATCGATAGATAGAAGTGATTCCAGGTCCAGAAACCACTCGCTCCACCGAAAGGCGGTCGATATTATAGAGTTCCAAGAGATAATTTAATAGTTGATATTCTAAACTCGATCGAGGGGCAAAATCAGCGTGGGATCCCTCAGTAGCAAAGACCCGATATTTACCCTTCGAGATAGGAATCAAAAAACCCTCTCCTAACCCCGTTCCCGCACCGATAACCGCAATCGGGGCCTCTGGTACTGCTGGGGCCGACTGTAGATTGTGCAGCTCCTCTGGGGCTAATCCTAACACCCCATAACCGATCGCCGCAAAATCATTAATCAATTTTACTCGCTCAATCTGCAGCTCACGGCTTAGGCGATCGCCAGTTAGAGACCAACTTAAATTAGTCAATTCGGAACTATTGTTAACCACAGGACCTGCAATACCGAAACAAGCTTTTGTCACTGGGGGAATAGTGGTTTGTCGGGCCAAAAACTGCTGGACGATCGGCACCAGATCGGGGTATTGTTCACTGGGATAAATTTCTTGATCGAGAGTAGTTAGCAGGGGTTGGGGACTATCCGGTGAGTTTTGGCAATCCACTAAACGCAGGATTGTTTTAGTTCCCCCGATATCTCCCCCTAAAAGAATCGTCATGCTGGTTTTTCCCTGAGTTTGTCCCCATAATTATAGTTTTTTACCCTTTCTATCAGGCAAATTTAAAGGCCACCAATTCTATACTATAGTGAAAGATGATAATGCCTAAACCCTAATTAAGGATAGATTAATCATCGCTCCCGGGTTGGAATGGGGATTGGCTAGAGGACAGAAAGAGGGAGAAATCAGCTTGGGTGTAGAACTTCGCAGTTACGTTTATCTTGACAATTTACAACTTCAACACGCCGCTTACATCGGTACAGTCGCCCAAGGATTTTTACCCTTACCCGGGGATGCTTCCCTCTGGATTGAAATTTCCCCCGGCATCGAGATTAATCGCATCACCGATATTGCCCTCAAATCCGCCGTGGTTCGTCCGGGGGTTCTATTCGTAGAAAGACTCTACGGACTCTTAGAACTCCATTCTAGCAGTCAGGGAGAGGTCAGGGCGGCCGGCCAGGCAATTTTGCAGTATTTAGGCGTTAGTCAGCGCGATTGTCTGAAACCGCAAATTGTCTCTAGCCAAATTATTCGCAACATTGACGCTTACCAAGCCCAATTAATTAACCGTAGTTCTCGGGGTATGATGTTAATGGCAGGACAGACTTTATACGTTTTAGAAGTGCAACCGGCCGCCTACGCTTCCCTAGCCGCTAATCAGGCCGAAAAAGCTGCTTTAATTAATATCCTACACGTTACTTCCGTGGGCAGTTTTGGCCGCTTATATTTAGGGGGAGAAGAACGAGATATTATGGCTGGTTCCAGGGCGGCAGTTTCAGCTTTAGAAAATATTCAAGGTCGAGCTTTTCCGGGTAGCGACAAAAAAGAATAAGCTAATAAAGGCCGGAGGCAAAAGGCAAGAGGTGTTTAGATATGTATAATTAGGGCTTGCTGAATAAATGTGAAATGTAGGCAACGTAAGAGTTTTATGGCTTTTCTCGCGAAACAGGTGCAAGATTTTGAGAGAATCGTCGTTAAAAACCTTGCGTCTTCATCAGCCCGAGTCCTGTAGGGGCGAAGCATTTGGGCATAACCTATCGGTGAAATCGTAGATTTTCTATCCGAATGCTTCGCCCGTACTTTTTGCCGCAAGCCCTAATTAATTGTGTCTAGCTACTTACTAAATCCCGTTTAAAAGGTATAGGATAGTGGGGAGTGGGAAGAAGGGAAAGAAAGTTTGAGCATTTGTACTAAATAGCTAAAAAAGGAATTTCGCCCTATTGAGGAGATTCAAAAATTAGTTCGCCATTATTCATTTTTTCAACGACTAAATGGCGATAGAGTGTCACTTGCCGGAGGATTTGGTCGGGATTATTTTTCTTATTAGAAAACATGATCGTTTTAATCGATTCAAATTCTATTCTTGTGATCACACCATCTTTGATCGCTCGTTCAATTGTAACTCGTAAATATTCTAATTCTTGGCTTTCCTCTGGGGTAATTTCTAGACTGTTAGGATGTTCTATTTTCATGATCGATTGTTTTTACCGGTTAACTGATAACTAGATAATCACGGCTATTTTTTCACCCTTTCACGATCGCGCAGAGAGAGTTTCCTTCGGGTTAGAAACGGCCAGATTATTATTATTTTGGCTGTTATTTTGCGGCAATTGTCCCGAGGCTAAATTCTGCCCCTCTCCCGTAATCAAACGAGCACCACGACCGCGGGTAAAATAATTCCAACCCCATTGCACCATCACCACTAATTTATTATCAAATTCGATCAGATAGTAAATATGAGCCCAAACCCAGACTAACCAAGCGATAAACCCGGAAAACTTGACAAATCCCAAATCAACCACGGCCGCATTTTGGCCGATCACTGCCAGACTACCTCGATCGATATAATGAAAAGGTTTAATACTTTGCCCTTTTAGGCGAGAAATTAATAAATTCGCCAGATATTCGCCCTCCTGCATGGCCACGGGGGCAATTCCGGGTAAAGGTTTATCTCCCTGATGGGCAAAATTAGCCAGATCCCCGATCACAAAAATATTGCCATAACCGGCGATACTTAAATCGGGTTCGACAATTACCCGGCCGACGCGATCGAGATTTACCCCGGTTCTTTCGGCCAAAATTCGCCCCATTCTCGATGCTTTGACCCCTGCTGCCCATAAAATTGTCTCGGCAGCGATTTCTGTCGTCTTTTCTCCCTGACGGACGCTGACACAACCTTCAACAATATTGGTAACGATGCTGTTAGTTTGCACTGTCACCCCTAATTTTATGAGAGAAGCGGCAGCTTTAGCGGATAAATCGGGTGAATATGGGGGTAATACCCGATCCATCCCTTCTAAGAGCAAAATTTTCGCTTCTGTGGGGTTAATCTGGTGAAAATCAGACCTAAGCGCACCGTGGGCAATTTCTGCGATCGCTCCTGCTAATTCTACCCCCGTCGGTCCGCCACCGACAATAACAAAAGTTAATAAAGCTTGCCGCTTTTCGGCATCGATTTCTTTCTCGGCCTTCTCGAAAGCAAGATAGATGCGACGACGCATTTCTACTGCATCTTCAATGGTTTTTAACCCTGGAGCGTAGGGCTGCCATTGTTCATTGCCAAAATAGTGATGACTGACTCCCGTGGCAATAACTAATTGATCGTAGGCGATCGGTGGGTGATCTTCCAAGATCACTTCTCCCTTGACTGGATCTATATCTATGGCATGATCGAGGAGAATATCTGTATTGTCATGACCCCGTAGGATTAAGCGCAAAGGTGAGGAGATATCGGCCGGAGATAGCGCCCCAGTAGCGACTTGATAGAGGAGGGGCTGAAAAAGATGGAAATTTCGCTTATCGATGAGGGTAACATGAACGGGGGCGTTTTTTAGGGCTTTGGCCGTGTATAAACCCGCAAATCCGCCGCCTATGATAACAACTCTTGGCTGTTTTTCAGTCATTGCTTAACAATAATTCATAAATTTCTCCCTAGTGTAGTCCGGATTGTCACAATTTAGCGGTGACAAGCGTTACCGAAAACAGCCGTCTTTAACCTAGAAAAAAATATAGATACTGGCTTTTTTGACCAACCAAGAGGGCAAAACTAAGGAAGTACAGGGAATCTCCCCAGAATTTGACCTATATATGCTCGAAAAACTTGAAAAGACCGCTACGCCGTTTTACCTAAGTTTATGACCTGGGTTAACCAGGTGGGAACTTATATTCCGCGTTTCTGTTTCCGAGTACAAGCTCGGTTTACTACCACACGGATTGGTTATTTGCTCCCTTATCACAATCAAGCATAGATCAAAAAACTTGAAAGGCAGTCACCAACGTAGAAGCCCGATTTAGTTTTATCGTAGCATTTTTTTTTCTCAGAGGCAAGAGGGGAAGTGGGAAGTGGGGTGTGGGGTGTGGGGTGTGGGGTGTGGAAAGAATAAATAAAAATAATCTCCTGTCTCCTGTCTCCTGAATACTGACTCCTAACTCCTAACACCCAACACCTGATCTTGTTGGCTCTGTGAAAGTCTGGGACTACAATAGGGAAAAGTGACAATTTTTGCCAGAGTGATCACCGAGGACTAATAAAGAATGACGGCTATCCTAGGGAAACCTGCCACGCTTAACACTCCGATTCTGCACCGTCTTGCCAATGGTTTAACGATTATTGCCGAAAGTCAACCGGTAGAAGCGGTTAATCTCAATGTTTGGCTGCAGGTCGGCTCGGCCTTAGAATCGGATCAGATCAATGGCATGGCTCATTTTCTCGAACACATGGTTTTTAAGGGAACCCCTAACTTAGACAGTGGTGAATTTGAACGGGCGATCGAATCGAGGGGAGCGGTGACTAATGCCGCTACTAGCCAAGAATACACCCATTATTACATTACCACTGCCCCGCAGGACTTCGCCCATCTGGCTCCGCTGCAGCTAGAAGTGGTTTTAGACGCTTTAATCCCTGATGAAGCTTTTGAACGGGAAAGACAGGTTATTTTAGAAGAAATTCGTCGTTCTCAGGATAATCCCCGTCGTCGCACTTTTTATCGCACCATGGAGACTTGTTTTCAAGTTTTACCCTATCGTCGTCCGGTGTTGGGTCCGATGGCAGTGATTGAAAATCTCACTGCTCAACAAATGCGCGATTTTCATCGGACTTGGTATCGTCCCGAATGGATGACGGTGGCGGTGGTGGGTAATTTGCCTGTAGATGATTTAATGGCTATTGTGAGGGATTCTTTAGATACTTTAGGCAGTAAGGGCAATTCTGGGTTGATTTCTCATCCTATCGCTAATTTACAGCCTGAAGCTCCCTTTAACGAGATTATCCGTCAAGAATACGAGGATGAAAATTTGCAGCAGGCCCGCTTAATCCTATTTTGGAAAGTGCCGGGGTTGAGAGACTTAGAAAAAACCTATCCTCTCGATGTTTTAGCGGCTATTCTCGGTCAGGGCAAGGTATCGCGATTATTTCAGTCTCTGCGTCAAGAAAAGGGCTTAGTTTCCCAAATAACTGCCAGTAATATGTCCCAAGCAGTGCAAGGGGTGTTTTCCGTGTCGGCCCAATTAGCCTCGGAAAATATCGAGCAAGTGGAGAGAGAGGTGGTAGCACAGATTGGACAAATTCAACAGGAAGCTGTGACAGTTTCTGAACTGGAACGAGTTAAAACCCAAGTGGCCAATCGGTTTATTTTTAGCAATGAAAGACCGAGCGATCGGGCTAACCTTTACGGTTATTATCATACTCAGATCGGTGATTTACAACCAGCTTTTTGTTATCCCCAACACATTGAAGCCCTCACTTTAGAGGATATTCAAAATGCCTGTCAAGAGTATTTAAATCCCCACGCTTACGGTGTGGTGGTGGTGAGACCAATTCAGTAATCAGTAATCAGTAATCAGTGAACAGTAATCAGTAAACAGTGAACAGGGATAAAGATGAAAATAAATAAATAAATAACTAAATAACTTAAAACTTACATCTGATAACTTACATCTGATAACTGATAACTTAAAACTTACAACTGATAACTGATAACTGATAACTGATAACTGATAAACCATGTGGACTCAAATTGCTCGACATATTACCCAAACCACGGAAAAACCTTTTGAAATCGAGAAAAGTCGTCCCGTTAGTGGTGGCTGTATCAATCAGGGTTATGCCGTTAGTGGCAATGGTTTAATTTATTTCGTTAAGATTAACCAAGCGAACCAAGAGGCCATGTTTGCAGCCGAAGCTTTAGGATTAAAGCAAATTCACGCCACCAAGACTATCAGGGTTCCAGAGCCAATTTGTTGGGGAATTGCCGATAAATCTAGTTATTTAGTGCTAGAGTGGCTAGAATTCGGTGGTGGCGATAGTCAAAGCTGGGAAAAAATGGGGCAAAATTTAGCTCATTTACATCAAGTTTCTTTATCCGATCGCTTTGGTTGGCATTGTAATAATACCATTGGTTCTACTCCCCAGATTAATACCATTAGTAACAATTGGGCGGATTTTTTCGCTCATCAGCGTATTGGCTATCAATTAAGACTTGCGAAGGAGCGCGGGGGTAATTTTCCCGACGAGGATCAAGTTATTCCCGCTATTAGCGAGATTTTGAGTCAGCATCAACCCCATCCCTCCCTCGTCCACGGTGATTTGTGGTCGGGAAATGCGGCAATTACCGTCGATGGGGAACCAGTAATTTTAGACCCTGCCACCTATTGGGGAGACCGGGAGGTAGATTTAGCCATGACGGAACTTTTTGGCGGTTTTCCGGCGGCTTTTTATCGGGGTTATAACGATGTTTTCCCCCTCGATGCCGGTTATCAAAAGCGCAAAACTCTTTACAATCTCTACCACATTCTCAATCACTTTAATTTATTTAGTGGTGGTTATGCTTCCCAGGCCAATCGGATGTTACAGGAAATTCTTTAAGGGTTTTACTTGTGAATATTTACCGAGGATAAGTTATGTCTATTCGAGAAACTACTGTGATTAAAACTCCAGAGACAAAAGTATGGACTGATGCAGAATTTATGGCGTTACCTGACGATGGTAATCGTTACGAATTAGTCAAGGGAGAGTTAACTAATATGGGGAATTCTGGGGCTTTACACGGTTATATTGCCATTATTTTAAGTGCTGCTTTATTCGCTTTAGTAACATCTCGAAAACTAGGGGTATTATTGGACTCCAGCACTGCTTTTACTATGAAAAATGGCAATAAACGTTCTCCTGATATAGCCTTTTTTGCTAAGGAACGTCTGCAAGGATTGGAAGAATTGCCGACGGGTTTTTTAGAAGGTGGGCCAGATTTAGTGGTAGAAATTCTCTCTCCAGGGAATACAGTGGCAGAAATCGAGGACAAAATTGCCGAGTATTTTGCCAATGGTACTCGTTTGCTCTGGGTTATCAGTCCAGGTCAACACTATGTTTTAGTTTATCGTTCCGGGTACGAACCGCAGGGATTATTAACATCAGGAGATTTTTTGGAGGGGGAAGATGTGGTTCCGGGGTTCACTTTTCCCGTGGCTGATTTGTTTCAAAAACTATCTTTTTGACTCTTTCTTCTCAACAAATCGGCTAATAAATCGGCACTGTCACTAATGGCTAGATGAGAAGCTTGTTGAGCCATGGCGGCCAATTTTTCGGGATTAGACCATAAATCGAGGACTAATTCGCCTAAAAACTGAGCAGTTAACTCATTTTGACGATAAAGATAAGCGGCTTGAGCTTCGGCGAAAACTTTGGCATTGTAGAACTGATGGTCTTCGGCAGCAAAAGGATAGGGAATTAAAATCGAAGGCGTACAAGTGATCGCTAATTCCGTTAAAGTGCCGGCACCGGAGCGACTGATAGCCAGATTAGCTCTTTGCCATAATCCCGCCATATTGTCGTAAAAAGGCCGGGAAAAATAGTTAGAATGGCGCAGACTATCCGCTTCGGGGTCGTTTTCTCCCGTGAGATGCACGATATAAATGCCTTTTTCTAACCATTGGGGAGCGCTTTGCCGGACAATTTGATTAAGAGCCACGGCCCCTTGAGAACCACCAGCAACGACAATTAAAAAAGCATCCTCTGGAATCGGTAAATCTAGGGACTGGGGAATGAGAAACTGCTCTCGTACAGGCGTACTAACCCAAGTGGTGCGAGTGCCGGGTAAATAGCTGGCGGTTCCCTGAAAACCGAGGGCAACCGTATCGCACCAGCGACCGAGAACTTTCGTGACTTTGCCCGGTATGTAGTTAGATTCGTGTAGGATGACAGGAATATTGGCTAAACGAGCCGCTAAAATGGTCGGGCCTGCAATATAACCCCCGGTGGTAAAAACTGCCGCTATCTGACGTTTTTTGATTAAATTACGCACTTGCCAAATGGCCCGCAGTTGACCGAACAGAATCTTGAGAGTTTTTAACCCGAAACGGGTTTGAAATCCCTCAATGGGAATAGTGTGCAGGGGATAGGTTTTTGGAACTAAGGACTGTTCCAGACGGTCTGGAACTCCTAACCATTCAATCTCGTAATCCGGCAAACGCTCGGCCAGGGCCAAAGCGGGAAATAAATGACCACCAGTACCACTAGCGGAAATCAGGAGACGGGTTGGAGTGCGTGCCATAATTCGAGAGAGGGTAAATTCAGCCCTAGAATGAAATAATCTACCATAGTTATTGATCGATCCTTACACAAACTATCACTAATGCGTAACTTGAACACGATTCCCAATAAATTTTTTCGTCAATCCCTCAATTTTTCCCTATCGTTGCTGTTAGGTTTGGGGTTAACTTTGACCCTTGCCACCGGTCTGCGGGCCGAAAAGCCAGAAACTGCTCCGGCTAATTTAAAAACCCTTATCTCCAAAATCGAAACGGCCGCTAATGAGCGGGATCTCAAGCAATTGATGGAGTTTTATAGTCCGAAATTTACTAATTCCGATGGTTTGACCTACGAAAAAACTCAAAAAGCTTTAACTCATTTTTGGGAACGTTATAACAATCTACAATACACCACAACCCTCGAATCTTGGAGTCGTTCCGGAGACAAGTTAACGGCCAATACAATTACTAAAATTACTGGGACGGGAAAGGTGCAGGGACGAGTGGTGGGAATGAATGCCACGATTCGTTCTCGTCAACAATTTCAGGGTAATAAACTGGTTTATCAGGAGATTTTAAGCGAGAGAGTTGAGTTAAATACTGGCAAAAATCCCCCCAGTATTCAAGTGAGAATTCCCGAAAGGGTGAAAGTGGGTGAAGAATTTGATTTTGATGTGATTGTTCGCGAACCTTTAGGGGATGATTTATTGGCTGGAGCGGCGATCGATGAGAAAGTAGATATTGAGCGCTATATTAATACAAATCCTCTAGAATTGGAATTATTACAGTCCGGCGGTTTATTTAAGCGGGTAAAAGCGCCAGCAACACCAGAAAATCGTTGGTTATCGGCGATTTTAATTCAAGGAGATGGGATTGTTGTCGTTACTCAACGGGTTAAGGTAGAAAAATAAATTTTATCTGGCGGCTTTTTTGGCATTCCCCCTCTAGAGTTACCATCTTAGCTGCCCATAAACCACTGAGTACCAGTAACTAAATAATAGGCTCCCGTCACCATCAGTGCCACGCTACCTAAACGGATAATCGTCTCGGAATGTTGCAATAAATTCCGGCTTTGTTTGGCTAGACCAGTAAATAAACTGGCCAAGAAAATGAGAATCGTATAACCAAGAGCATAACTAACCATGGTCAGGGTGCCGAGGACTTGAGAACCAGTAGCGGCAGCGGCGGCCAAAACAGCAAAGAGGACAGGACTAGCACAGGGAGAGCTAACAAGAGCAAAAGTTAATCCGACTCCGTAGGGGCCTGCTTGGGGGAGATTTAAGTTCATTTGCGGTAAAGGTAGCTTAATTACTCCCAATAACCACAGACCCATGACCGCCATAATCAAACCGACAACAATATTAATATAACCTCGGTACTCCACCATTACCGTCCCGGCAAAGGAAGAAACTAAACCAAAAAGACTTAAAATTGTCACCGCTCCTAGGACAAATAAACCTGCTTTGCTGAAGGCATCCCAACGAGATTCTATTTTCAGGGTGCCGATATAGCTGAGGTTAACGGGCAATAGTGCCAGAATACAGGGAGATATGCTGGCAATTACGCCACCCAAAAAAGCTAGGGGCAGTAAAACTAGAGGATTGTTTGTATCTTGTCGATCTAACCATTGCTGATAGCTATTTTCGATGATCGAGATTGCTCTTTCCAGAGGATGGCCGATAATTGGTCCGATAGTAAGGACTAAAATAAGAGCTAGAAGCCCTAAAACCAGATAAAATAATAATTTTTTCGATATTTTCGCTTTTTTGTCGGGTTTCAAACCCTTGACTGATTCCGATACTCGTCGCATAAAATTCTCCTGAGATGATCCAAAAAATAAAGTTGCCCTGGGAGTCCTTGGCGATCGCTGGTACTCCCCAAGCTGGGCAATCTTCGACTATTTTTTATTAATAGCCGAGTTCAGTACGGAGGAATAGGCGGATTTATCGGCATTATTCCGGTATTGTGCCAAAATACTGCCCGTAGCGGGATCAATAATCGCAATCATGCCAGTTTGGGACTTATTCGCCTCAAAAAAACGACCTAGACCCAATTCTTGGGCTTTGCGGGCCGATTGGGCCGCTTTCGAGCGATCGCTGACATCTAAGACGATAAAATTAGCTTTACCCGCGTAATCTTTTTTAAGTTGGGAAAGAGTGGGTGCAACATTTTTACAGGCAGGACACCAACTAGCATAGATATCGACAACCACTGGTTTTCCTTGCAATTGTCGCGCTAAGGGACCGCCCACATTACCCTGTTTAGCAGCGCAGGGATTTTTCGAGGCACAGGGATCAGTGCCAGCGCAGGGATTTTTCGAGGCACAGGGATTAGCTTGGGCAATACTAAAAGTACCTTTACTGACCACTGAATCAGAATTAGTCAAGGTTTTCGCCGATGTTCCGGCCACCAGGGAAACCGTAACCGCTAAACTACTAAGACAAAGACCGAGCCATAATAACGCTGATGGTTTACGCATGAGTTAAATTTTCCAATTAAGATTAGAGATTTTTTGGTAAGTCAAGGGTATTACCCCGGAAGAATCCAGCTTGCCACCGGAGGAAACCAGTGTAGCTGACAGTTAAGATTAAATTCTAGAAACCTGAGTCTCAGATGAAGACCAGATAGATAATAGATAAAAAATCTGACTTTAACTGGCAATTGCCCTCATCCATCCAGGAGAATCGTCCTTCCATCTTTTCAGCAAAAATTCATCTACCGATCACGAAGGGATCATCTTTTCCCGAAATCTTGCTGATAAAATCAAGAAGAAACCCGTTAATTGCGGCTAAAAGACAACTTTTCGCCCTAATATGCTAATTTAAACCATTATTTCGCAACTATGACAGGAAACGACTGGTTGGTGGATAATCATGGGCAATGCTCGGCCTACGAAATAACCCCCACAAACTCCGAATTATCCCATCCCTACTGGCTCTATCGCTTTTTATCCGATCTCGAAGATACCTTAACCCAGATTAGCGATGATCGCTCACGATTAGAAGCAATTCGGATTCTAGTTCGCCAACTCTTAAACAATTCACCCTGGTTAGATATTCTTAGTCTAGAACCCAATCCCGAAACCGGTTGGGAGGTATTAACCCTCTACGATGAGCCATTTTTTCCCCTAACAGTACAACTGGTCGCTTGGTCTGTGGGTAGCACTTCCCCGATTCATAATCATGGTTGTTGGGGGGTAGTAGCTTTGTTAAAGGGACAGGAAAAAAACAGCTTCTGGCAACGTTCCCCCACCCCCGAATTACCGGATCAGATCAGAAAAGTCGGCGATCGCCTACTCGTCCCGGGTGATATTCTCTGCTTAATGCCAGCTGCTATTCACCATGTAGAAGCGATCGGAGATGAGCCAACCCTGAGCTTTAACCTGTACGGTGAAACTAACTATAGTCAGCGTTTCGAGTTCGATCCAGGACAAGGTACGGCGAAAAATTTTTAAATCTCCCTATTTTTGATCACTAACCATACACCCATGAAGCTACCTCGCCTTGTCGGCATTTTTGGGCAATTTTTGCCCAGTAAACCTGTTTCTACTAGCTCGCTTCAGTTTCGCTTAACCTTAGAACTATTGACCATCTCGATTATCGGACTTGGTAGCGTAGCCATTTGGGCCGGTTGGCAAATGGAGCAGAATTTAGTCGCTGCCCATAAACAAACTCTAGAATATATCGCCAAGCGTTTTCCTGAGCAGTTGGAAATGTACGCTCAGATGGGATCCCTGACTACGGGATTAGAAAAAACCATTGAGCGAGTCTCCACTGCGGGGTTAGTCATCTGGGTTAAAAACTCCGATGGGCAACTGTTGGGACAGTCTACTAGGATTGATGGCAATGTCACCGAGATGCGTGCGGCGGCATCCCTAACCAGAGTACCCGATGCACCCCAAATTATTCACTTTGATGGACGCGATATTGTTTTATGTGGCACTCCTCTGACTATCAAGGGTCAACTGTCGGGGAAATTGTATCTATCCCAAGATATCACGGCCGATCACCAGAAATATCAGGCGGGGTTATGGGGCTTATTTTGGCTGAGTATTCTCGTCCTATTGAGCTTAATTGTCTTAATTTCCCAACGGATTCGTCAGGCTATGTTGCCGCTGACCCGCATGAGTCAAATTGCTAGTGCCGTTTCTGCCGATGATTTAAGCGGGGCGAAATTGCAACTCGAACAAGCACCAGATGAAATTTTAGGACTGGCTACCGCTTTTAATCAGATGTTATGGCGATTATCGGGAGCTTGGGAACAGCAACGTCAGTTTGTCGGCAATGTTTCCCATGAACTGCGTACCCCTCTAACAGTCGTGATCGGTTATTTACAAAGTCTCCAGCGACGCAGCACTAATTTAAATCCCTACCAACAGCAAGCTCTGGAAACAGCCACGTCAGAAACCGAGAGAATTATCCGGATGTTACAAGATTTGCTCGATCTTGCCCGTGCCGATAGCGGTCATCTCCATTTTCGCTCCCATCCTATTATTCTCAATACTTTGCTGACAGAAGTGGCGGCGATGAGTCAAAAAGTTAGCGATCGCAAGATGACTTTATTATTAACCAATGAAGATGTGGTAATTTGTGGCGACCAAGATCGATTACAGCAAGTTTTAATCAATTTGCTCGATAATGCGATCAAGTATTCTACCCCCGAGCAACCGGTCGATCTGATCTTAGAAAAGCAGGCTAATTCGGCTCTTATCCATGTACGCGATCGGGGAATCGGTATCTCTCTCTCCCATCAAAATCGCATTTTTGAACGGTTTTATCGGGTTGATGAGTCGATGACTCGCTCGCGAGACGGTACGGGTTTGGGTTTAGCGATCGCTAAAAGTCTAATTGAAGGAATGGAGGGTCGCATCACTCTCCGCTCTCAACCCGGTCAAGGCAGTACCTTTACTATCATTCTACCTCTCTGGCAACCGCAGTTATGAACGACCATATTCTTCTCGTGGAAGATGATCCCAAGCTCGCCGAATTTATCGCCACAGAACTTCATTTGGAAGGCTATCAAGTTACTATTGCTTCTAATGGCATGGATGGACTGAAAATCGCTAGGGATTCTTCACCAGATTTGTTAATTTTAGATTGGATGCTGCCGGTTATTTCTGGATTAGATTTATGTTTACGACTGCGAAAAACCGGGATGGAAGCACCGATTATTATTTTAACAGCTAAAGATGAAATCCCCGATCGAGTGACGGGCTTAAATGCCGGAGCCGATGATTATGTTACTAAACCTTTTAGCATGGAAGAACTCTTAGCTCGGGTGAAAGCTCGTTTACGTCGCACCCATGCCCAAGATTTAAATATATTTACTTTTGAAGATTTGACCTTGAATTGTCTTGCTCGGGAAGTGTATCGAGATAGTCAATTGATTGAATTAACGGCTAAAGAGTTTGACTTATTAGAGTTTATCTTACGTCATCCCCGGCAGGTACTCACTCGCGAGCAAATTCTCGAAACCGTTTGGGGTTACGATTTTATGGGCGATTCTAATATTATTGAAGTGTATATTCGTGCCTTACGGGTTAAGTTGGAGTCTGCTAATCCTAAACGTTTGATCCAGACAGTGCGAGGAGTAGGCTACGTTTTAAGAGATTATGCTTAATTGTGATTTATCAGAGGAACCGAGGGAGGAATTATTTAGCCCCGATTTGATCAAAAAGGCTGTAATAAATACTCTGATTAAACCTAGAGATGGGAAACATCGCTCGTCCATACCTTAAATTTTGTTAAATTTACTTGACCAAAAGAAGTTGTTAGGGCAGCATCGACGGCATCTAAGCCGCGAGTCATTAAAATTCGCCCGATTCTGGGGGTGTTATGACGAGCATCGAAAGTGTACCATTGATGGTCTAAATAGACTTCAAACCAAGCACTAAAATCCATCGGTAGAGGTTGGGGAGAAATACCGATATCTCCGAGATAGCCAGAGGCATAACGAGCAGGAATATTTAGGCAACGGCAAAAAGTCAAAGCTAGATGGTTAAAATCGCGACAAACCCCCTTTCTTTCCCGATAGACATCATAGGCGGTTTTTGTCACCCGTGCGTATTCGTAACCAAAACGAATGTGACTATGAACCCAATCACAAACCGCTTGTACCCTTGCCCAACCGGGAGGAGTTTGTCCGAAAAGTTCCCAGGCAATTTCCGAAAGCAAATCCACTTCACAATAACGGCTACTCATTAGGTAGGGAAAAACTTGGGTTGGTAACTCTGTTAAGGGAATTTCTTGGGCATTCCCATTAACTATATCGGGTTTCCATTCATTCTCGATAACTGCTTCATTGTGAATGCGAATCTGGCCAGCAGGTAAAATTAGACGACTGGTTCGATTACCGAAGCTATCTAAAAATTCTTCTATTTTTGTTGCTGGTTGCACCTGCAACTTCTCCGATTGTCTAACTTGATCTAAAATTGAGGGGTGTAGATAAAGTTTTAACAACATGACTAGGGGTAAAGGGGCATCAAAGCCAAATTCATAACCAACATGGATTAACATTAGTCCTCCTATCTAGATGAAATTTTGTCAGGATTGGTAGAGATGAAACGCCAATAATCGCCAGACTGAAAAAATTTAGGCCCGACCACTTAGTTAAAAGTTTGGCTCTCCCAGGTTTGGTGGGTAAAATGTATTCTAAGATACATTCTCAAGAGCGAGGGGGTGGAACGAACCACAAAGGACACAAAGATCGATCGATCATATAGTGAGTTAAACTTATCACACAGAACCTAGAAGAGCCAAAGTTTGAGGATAAAGTAATAGCCAAGCAGAAAACCGATAAGCTTTGTACAGAGTTACTTTTATTATAAACCGCCTCAACTAAAAGCTTTGTAACTTTGAAGACAAGCCATCGGCAGGATTAGAGCTATCGAAAAGAGTCTGGGGTGGATGGTTCCTCTAATGGACGGATTTCAATGGGGATGTAGGCTAGTTTAGCAAAAATCTTTTGTTGATAACTGACGGGCCACCATTCGTAAAGAAAAATTTCTAAAGGTCGCCAGAGGGCCACCCAACCACTAATTAATAATCCTTCTTCTAAGAAGTGAATAAATGTATCGGTGCCAAAACGACCAATTAATTCGCTGAGACTCAAACAAACAAAAAGAAAGGAGAGACCAATTAGCAAAGATATGCGTCCCTGTCGCCAAATTGTGCGTAATTTTCTTTGTTCTCCCTGTTGGCGATAGTCAAAATAATTATGTAAAGCTGAAGGTAACAGATTTCGGGCGTTATTCTGTTCTTGACTGGGGAGATAAAAGACTAATTTAAGGGGGGTATTGAGGGGAAATTCATCCACAGAGTTAATAATATAATTTTCGGCGTTATCATCTAAATCTCTATCTAAAAATGGCGAAGGATCCAAAGAATTAAAGACTTGCTGTAACTGATTAAGTTTAATTTCAATTAAGTAAGCTCCTTCCTCCTGTCGATAATAGGATTGTAATTTATTTACCATTTTAGGCATTAGTTATTAATGTTAAGCAAATGGGGTGAACTGACACAACTAAAATCTACTACTAGAAGTTACTTCATCTTGCTCATACAGGCTAAGGATTGAGCTATCTCTGAGAGTATTTTAGCTGTATCAGTCCCAGATCATTAATTTAATTTAGCGACCAAAACCAGCGTACCAAAAATAGGTAACCATGGGAATTACTGTGGCTAAAACCAGTAAAACTATCACCCAAATTGTGGCATTTTTATCGTCAGTTTCTTCTGCGGTAGTAAAGGTACTTTCGATATTAATTGTCGCTACTTCCGGCGGTCCGGGATCCGCTTCTCCAGAAAGTACCGCCGTTAGACGACGACTAGCATCGAGTAAAGCTTGATTATATTTTCCCCCATCTTTGAGGGGAACTGCCATAGTTTCCGAGAGGATACTATCAGCAATAGCATCGGTTAATAGGGGTTTTGCTTCCTCCCCAACCCGGATAGCAGTTTTATTGGTTAAAGTATCAAGGACGATGATAGTTTGATTGGCACGATCTTCGGAGTTAGGATACCATTCTCTCAGGATATCATCGGCTAAATTGTCAATTTTTTGACCGTAATCCAAGCGTCGGACTACCACCATTCTTACTTCTTGTCCGGTTTTTTCGGCGAGGTTTTTCAGATCTTTATTTAATTTTCCTTCGTTAGCGGCACTAATGGCCGAAACGGGATCGACCACATAAGTGGGCGCTCCAGAGCTTAAAATGGGGAGGTCATAGACTCCCATGGCAGCAGCCGGTGACAGAGAAACACCCAAGACTACACAGCAGGAGAGAAGGAGAGAAGCTAATAATTTGAGCATATTGATTCGGTAAAATTCCTATAGAACATAATAGGGGAAAAGTTTACTGTTTTTTGATTAGGGAGACGGGAGACGGGGTGATGGGGAAATTCAACTAATACCCTCAAACCCTAAAACCCCAACACCCAAACCCTTTTAACTGATAACTGATAACTGATAACTGATAACTGATAACTGATTATGAGTGATTTTGAGGAACTAGAGTCTAAAAAACGGGAAAAAGCTCTAGAAATGCAGGCCTATCGCGATAATTTGCTCTCACGGGTGACAAGATTACTAATTTCTCAAGATATCCACTTGGCGATCGATCATACCCTAGAACTGCTCTGTCAATTTACCCAGAGTGCGCGCTGTTACATTATTCAATATTCCACCTGTCGTCAGCAGTGGAGTATGGTTTATGAATACTGTCACCCCGACTATCCCCAAGTTATCCCGATTAGGGAACAATCACAAAATCTCTCGACGGAAACCTTTCCCTGGTTTTCTGAACAATTATTAAACGGTATTCCAGTTAAACTGAACTCTTTAGACGATTTACCCGCTACTGCTATCCCTGAAAGAGCTATTCTCGCTAATAGTTCTACTCCCTGTCTCTTAATCGTTCCCATGTGGGATAGTTGTGGGGTAACGGTGGGTTATCTGGGATTGGATGCCAGTGCAGAAAAGCAATGGACAAAGGAAGATGTCACCTTTGTGCGGTTGGTGGGAGAATTAATTGCGATCGCACAAAGTAGATATGAAGCGGAAAAAGGATTAAAAGAGGCTAAAGAAGCGGCAGTTAAAGCAAATAAAGCTAAAAGTGAGTTTCTAGCTAACATGAGCCACGAATTACGCACTCCTCTTAATGCTATCTTGGGTTTTACTCGCTTAATATCCCGGGATAGCAGCATCAGCAGTGAATATCGGCAATATTTGGAAATTGTCAATCGTAGCGGGGAACATTTATTAGAGTTAATCAACGATATTCTAGAAATGTCGAAGATAGAAGCGGGAAGAACGGTTTTTAACCCTAGTAATTTCGATTTATACGCTCTTTTAGATAATATTGCCGAAATGCTACGCTCACAAGCGCAAGCAAAAGCTTTAAGCTTAATTTTTGATCGCAGCTCCGATCTGCCTCAATATATATGTACTGATGAAAGTAAATTGCGACAGGTGTTAATCAATCTCTTGGGTAACGGATTGAAGTTTACCGAGTCGGGAGGGGTGACTCTCCGGGGAAAAGTAGGAGAGAAAAGAGGAGATTATCAGCGATTGCTCTGGGAAATTGAAGATACAGGCGCAGGAATCGCCCCAGAGGAGATTTATAAGCTATTTCAACCCTTTAACCAAACGGAAACGGGACGAAAATCCCAACAGGGGACGGGATTGGGTTTACCTATCAGTAAAAAATTTGTTGAGTTGATGGGGGGTGCGATCGGAGTTAGTAGTATTCTGGGTCAAGGAAGTATTTTTAGTTTTGATATTCAGGTGGGTTTGGTGGGGGAAAATGAGATTAAAAACGAAACCAATAGGGCAAAAGTTATCGCTTTAGCGGAAAATCAGCCTAAATATCGCATATTAGTCGTCGATGATCGACCGGAAAGCCGTTTACTGTTGCTGAAACTCCTGACTACCCTAGGATTGTCCGTGCAAGAGGCCGCTAATGGTCAAGAAGCGATCGCAATTTGGCAAGCATGGCAACCTCATCTTATCTGGATGGATATGAGAATGCCAGTGAAGGACGGTTACGAAGCAACCAGGGAAATTCGGCGGTTAGAGGCTGATAATCGCGGAAAAACGGTGATAATTGCCCTAACTGCCAGTGCTTTTGAAGAAGATCGCGCCTTGGTTATTGCCGCCGGTTGTGATGATTTCGTGCGTAAACCTTTCCGAGAGGAAGTTATTTGGCAAAAAATGGGCGAATATTTAGGATTAAAATATATTTATGCCGATAATGAGCCAAATCAGCCCAATTATTCGCCAGTTTTCCTCGATTCCCTGCAATCCCTATTAAAATTAATTAGTCCCGCTTGGATTGGACAATTGCAACAAGCGGCGCGAGAATGTGATGATGAAAAAATTATCGCCCTAACCGCAGAAATTCCCCCCGATTATGCTACCCTTGCCCAAGGTTTACAACAGTTAGCCAGAGAATTTTCCTTTGATGCGATCGAAACCATAATTAAAGATTTAAACATATCTTAAGAGAGTATTTTATCTAGATCTCAAAAACGTGATATTCTAAAGGCATAAATCCCTAAATATGGCAATTTTAAAGGATGAAACTGTTAAAAATGCTCATCGGTACTTTCCTAATACTACCGATTTTTTCCGTTCATGCTCAAGTACCCTCGCTTCCCCTAATCAAGCAAAATTCCCCCAATCTTGGTGATCTACCGAATGATCCCACCCAGCAGAAAAATTGGGTTTGTAACCAAGAAGATCAACGCATTGCCGTGGCTGCTAAAGAAGAGAAAGGTTGGAAAGAATTAATTGAAAAACAAGGTTGGCAATGTCGTGAAGGAAATACCGATATACCCGATCAAACTCTCAGCTTTTCCTGTGAACCAGAACAAGCCATCGGCATCTTGACAGTTTACTGGTTAAATGGTAGTAATGGTCAACAACAATTAAGTCAATGGCGAGATAAATTAGCGGCACAACAGGGGATGGTTTGTACCATTAATAACGTGCAGTTATTCGATACTCAAGAAAATATACCCAATCCATGACAACCATGATTAAATTAGCAGTTTTGCCTCAATCTATCCTCCTGGGTATCAGTTTATTATTAAACAATTCTCTGCCCTTACTTGCCCAATCTGCACCCCTGAGCGTGGATAATTTAAGAAACACCGTCTATAACATTCCTAATCGGGGTTCCGTAATTGTCAGCGATGGTATTTTTCAATCCAATGAGGGACAAATTTTAGGAGTGCAAGTCAGTCGAGAAGCTTTGATGGGGGACTATAATAATGATCAAAGGACTGATGGTATTGTCGTATTAAGAGTGATTACTAGAGAGCAACAGCAATTACATTATTTAGCCCTAGTGATTGATAATAATGGTACTGCCACTAACACCGATACTGTCCTGTTAGCCGATCGAGTAGTTGTCGATAATCTTAGTGCTAAAGATGGTACGATCACCGTCAACATGAGAAGATTTCTCCCCCGGGATCCTTCCTGTTGTCCGTCGGGAGTTATCACCCAACAATTTGCGATTAATCCTAGTATTAATCAATTGACTTTACTGAGTACCAACGAAAGTCAACCCACCACCCCAAATGTGCAGGTAATACCCGGTTCTCCCCTGAGAATTAATAATAGTAATCTCCCCTTTCAACCTCCTGCTGGGGCCATCCAAATTCGCTTTTAACCTTGTTTTTAGTGCGTTACGCTGGGTACATCTCCTATTTGTGAATCTACTCAGTTGGGATTCCCTGATAATCTTTTTTTAAAAACTGTGCTTTCTGGGTTTTTTGTCTTATAATTCAGACTCTTGGGGGGTTCTATCCCCCGATCCTCCTGTGCATTAGTTTTTCGGTGAAATGCTTAGACGCATTTGTTGATATATTTGTACCAGTCTAAGAGTCACTGATAATTCCTAAAGGCAACTCTCCTGACTCCTGACTCCTGACTCCTGATAAAAAATGCCCTACAAATATCCCATCCAGCGCTGGTATATTGCCGCAACTAATCCCGAAAAAATCGCGGGGTTAGCGCGGGAAATGGGATTATCATCCTTATTAGCAACTATCTTAATTAATCGCGGTATTGATACCCCCGAATTAGCTAAAACTTATATTGATCCTGAAGCGGATACCTTACCCTCTCCCCTGGGGGAATTTCCCGACTTAGAAAAAAGTGTCAATTTATTAGTAAAAGCGATCGCTAGGGGCGATAAAATTGCTATCTGTGGAGACTACGATGCCGATGGCATGACCAGTACATCTTTACTACTAAGAGCCTTAAGACATCTCGGCGCTAGGGTAAATCATGCCATACCCAGTCGCATGAAAGAGGGATACGGAATTAATCAGCGCATTGTCGAAGAATTTGCCGAATCTGGAGTCGGATTGATTCTCACCGTTGATAATGGCATTTCCGCTCACGAACCGATCGCCCTAGCGATAGAATTAGGATTAAAAGTTATTATCACCGATCATCACGATCTACCGCCAATTTTACCAAATGCCTCCGCTATTCTCAACCCGAAATTATTAACCCCTAACTCTCCCTATCAGGGATTAGCAGGGGTGGGAGTCGCCTATATTTTAGCGGTGACAACTGCCCAAAAAATGGGTAAATTACAGGGATTAACCGAGTCATTATTAGCATTATTTACCCTAGGCACTATAGCAGATTTAGCTCCATTAATCGGGGTAAATCGTCGCTGGTTAAAACGGGGTTTAAGAAAATTACCCAAATCCCAATTAGTCGGGATTCAATCCCTGATGCAAATAGCGGGAATTAGCGAGGAACAAAAGCAATTACAACCGGATGATATTGGCTTTAAATTGGGACCGAGAATTAATGCAATTGGCAGAATTGGCGATCCCCAGATAGTTATTGAATTATTAACCACCGATGACGCAGGAATTGCCTTAGAAAGAGCAATGCAGTGCGAACAAATTAATCGTACTCGTCAAGAATTGTGCGAAAAAATTGAAGAAGAAGCGATTAAATTAGTAGAAGAAACACCGATTCTTTGGCAACAAGATCGAGTTTTAGTCTTAGTGGAAAAAGATTGGCATCATGGGGTAATTGGTATTGTGGCATCCCGTTTAGTGGAACGCTACGGAGTGCCGGTTTTTATTGGTACTTACGAGGAAGAAGATACGGATAAAATTCGCGGATCTGCCAGAGGAATTGAAGAATTTCACGTTTTTGAAGCCCTGCAATTTTGCCAAGATTTACTAGGAAAATTTGGCGGTCATAAAATGGCGGGGGGTTTTAGTTTACCCACAGCTAATTTACTAGCATTTAAACAAAGATTAAGTCAATTTTCTCACAAAATTTTACAAATAGAACAATTAAAACCTTTAATTAAAATTGATACTATCATTGATTTTAAACAAATTACCCTGGAACTTTTTCAACAAATTGATAGTTTGCAACCCTGGGGAATTGGCAATGAATTACCCGTTTTTTGGACTCCTAACGTGCGAGTAGTGGAACAGAAAACTATCGGAAAAAATCATTTAAAATTATTGCTGGCTCAAAGCGATGATACCAGAATTAAAGCCCTAGCATGGCGTTGGGGCGAATATTGTCCTTTACCAACTCGTTTAGATATTGCCTATAAACTCAAAGAAAATACTTGGAATGGTAATACAACCATAGAAATTGAATTAGTGGGAGTGCGATTACCCCAAGAAAATGATAATATTAAAAAAGCAATTTTTATGCACGCCGATAAAATCTATCAATGTAGTTTTTGGGGTGATTTAAACGAGATTCGCATCAAAAATGAACAGGGCGAGATTTTAGTCGTGCAGAAAGGGCAGCGCATTGGTTTATTAGGGAAAAATCGGCAACAAGCTAGAGAAGTCAACGTGACTGAACCCCGTTTTTATACTTTAATTAAAGTTGCCATCAAAGCTTTGGCTATCTAGGGCTGGCTGAATAGAGATAATACCAAATCCGTTTTTAATAGTGTGATTAACTCTCAAGTTATGAATTGTTTCTCCCCACACCCCACACCCCACACCCCACACCCCACACCCCACACCCCACACCCCACACCCCACACCCCACACCCCACACCCTACACCCTTTGACGATGAACCAAACCATAGTGATCAAAATCGGTACTTCCAGTTTGACCGATAATGAAACTGGGCAATTATCCCTATCCACGATCGCCGCTTTAGTGGAAGTCCTCACCCGGTTGCGCGCTGCCGGTCATCGGGTGGTATTAGTATCTTCCGGGGCCGTGGGGGTGGGCTGCCGTCGTCTGGGAATACAGGAAAGACCGAAAAAAATCGCCCTCAAACAAGCGATCGCCGCCGTCGGTCAAGGTCGTCTGATGCGGATCTATGATGACCTCTTTACCAGTCTTGGTCAACCGATCGCCCAAATTTTGCTCACCCGTCCCGAATTGATGGAACGCACCTGTTATGTCAACGCCTATAATACCTTTCAGGCTTTGTTTGAATTAGGGGTGATTGCCATTGTCAACGAAAATGATACAGTGGCGATCGATGAGTTAAAATTCGGCGATAATGACACTTTATCAGCCCTTGTAGCCAGTTTAATCGAGGCTGACTGGTTATTTATCCTCACCGATGTGGATCGCCTCTACAGTGCCGATCCGCGGCTATTTCCCGAAGCACAGGCCATTGCCCGAGTTAGTCCCGCGCAATTAGCGCAACTATCGATCGATGCCGGTAGTAGTGGCAGTCAGTGGGGGACCGGGGGTATGGCCACTAAATTGGCCGCGGCCCGGATTGCCACCAGCGCCGGGGTAGAAATGGCGATTACTAGGGGACGGCAGCCCAGCAATATCTTAAAAATTATGGCAGGAGAGGCGATCGGAACCCGTTTTGAGGCCCAAAAACGCAGTGATAACGCCCGCAAACGCTGGATCGCCTACGGACTAATGCCCATGGGTAAAATCTATCTCGATGCTGGGGCGATTCAAGCCATTTGTCAGGGGGGAAAATCTCTCCTAGCGGCCGGGATCACCAAAGTGGCAGGGGAATTTAGTGCCTCGGAATCGGTGCAATTGTGCGATCAAGAGGGCCGGGAATTGGCCAGGGGAATTGTTAACTATAGTAGTGAGGAGATCGATCGAGTTAAAGGTCAACATTCCGAGCGTATTGCCAGTTTATTAGGTTATATGGCCGCAGAAACCATCATTCATCGGGATAATCTCGTTATTTTGAGTGCCTCGTCCACCACCTCGACTAATAAGGGATAATTCCGCCACCCAGAGGCAGTCCAGCCAATGCCTTAAATGTAAAGAAATGTCTCAAAAAAACAACAAATTGTTAGACAAGCAAGGGAGTTAGACTAGGGATGTCCCCCGAAGTTCAACCCTGTGAGATTATAAATAAAGCGAAACTCAAAAATGCCTTTATTGCTGTTGGGAGAAACTTAATAATGCGAGACGCGGTAACTAGCCTGATTAGAAAATACGATGTCACCGGACGTTATCTCGATCGAGATGCGATCGATAATCTTAAACAATATTTTGCCTCGGGAACTGCCCGTCTAGCTGCCGCCGCCCTCATTAACGCTAATTCGGCGGCGCTCGTGCGTGGGGCGGCGATTCGTCTATTTGAAGAAGTTCCCGAATTGATCCGCGCCGGGGGTAATGCCTACACCACCCGTCGTTATTCTGCCTGTCTGCGGGATATGGATTACTATCTCCGCTATGCCAGTTATGCGCTGGTGGCTGCCGATACTAATGTTCTAGATGAGCGGGTACTGCAAGGACTACGGGAAACCTATAATTCCCTCGGTGTTCCCATCGGTCCGACGGTGCGCGGTATCCAAATCATGAGCGAAATGATTCAAGCCATGGCTCTTGAGGCGAGTATTGCCGACACCTCTTTGATCGCTGAACCCTTTGATCATCTCACTCGTGAATTAAGCGAAGTGTCTATCTAAATTCAGTTATCAGTTATCGCTTATCAGTTTTGTTCGTTCAATCAATGAGTTGATTTTTTGCTTGCTAGAATTGAGTAAAGTCTTCCGTTGCTACGGTCAGATGACCGAGTTTCTTAGTGGATTCTTTTCATGAACAGCGAACAGTTATTGCTATCGAGATGGCGTGATTTGCCGCCAGACAAACAGAGAGAGGTCTTAGATTTTACCGAATTTCTAGCCACACGTCTCTTGTCGTCGCCGGAATCAGAAGCTAGTCCGAACTTGTCCGCATCGCCAGAAAACCCTCAAACTCCCGATCGCCGCTGCCAGTCGATTCCCGCTTTGATCGAGGCAGTCAGACAACGCTATCGGGAATTACCCAATGATGTGGAATGGCTAGACAGTACGGTATTGATTCGCCAAGAGCGAGACGGGCGATGACAAATGCTTTTAGATGCGTTGTCGATGCCGTCGGCGATCGAGCCATTGTTGTAAAATAATCGCCGCCGCTTCCCGATCGATCGCTCCCTTATCCCAAGAGGAAAACTGTTTTTTGGCTTTTAAGAATTCTTCCGCCTCTAGGGACGTGCAACGCTCATCAATGTATTCGAGGGGCAAATCCAAGGCGATCGCTAGTTTCTGGGCGTATTTTTGTACCTGTTTGGCCTGAAATCCTAACTCTCCGGCCATGGTATAGGGCAGTCCCGCCACCAAAATCTTAATATTTCTTTCCTTGACAATTGCCTTAAACTGTGCTGCATCGGCAACAAAGGAAGAACGGATAATCGTAGTCAAACCAGTGGCGATTAAACCTGTACCGTCACATCCTGCCACTCCTACCCGTTTTTTGCCGATATCTAAGCCCAGGGCGGCGACCCTTTCCATTACACTGGATGCCCCTGATCCGGGGGTTCCGAGGGGGGTTTAGCGGGGGGAAGTTCTCCCGGACTGTCGAGGGAGTCTAGGGGGGGATTATTGGGCCATTTTAACCAAGACATCCGACTAGGGATGGGAGTTCGTGGCACCGATTGTAAACCCTGGAGCATTTCTGCTAAGGCGGAATTTTCCGGCTTAGTTTCGCGAATTTTGTGCCATACCGAGCGCGACATCATCAGGGTGTGGGAACTGCGGATCGCTCCCAATTGTTCCAGATATTCCCGTCTTTCGTGCTGATAATCGGCAGATATCAACTCTAGCGAGCGAGGGGGATACTTGCGAGTGATCTGGGCCATCTGGATTAATAACTTAGGATAGAGCCAAGTGTAGGCGGGATGGACAATTAATTTCGCTTGATGGGGTCGCTCATCCCGATTAGATAGAATTAATTCAAAATAACCGATCGCCGCTTTTCGTTGCGGTTCAAAAACGTAACCGCGACTAATTTGCGGACCGCCGCACCAACTCTGACAGCGACCGAACAAACTATCAACTAAACTGATTTTAAAATCCTGGATATGGCGATCAAATACCTGACGCAGTAGCGGCGGCATAGACACACAATCTAACTGATAAAGCAATTGAGCGTCAGCATTGCTCACAGGCAGTAAATTCGGTAAATCTGCCTCTTGTTTGCTCAATTCCTGTAATAATTGCGGCGGTAAAGACCAATAGGTTAATTCTGCCAAAGGCTGAAAACCGTGTTGCCGGAAAAGTGCCAAACTGTCCTTTTGATTGATATTAACCTCTAACACCCAGGTGCGGGCTTCCCAAACCGTTTCTAGACAATAACGCAGTAATTGCGCCCCGATGCCCTTGGGTTCGCCTAAAGACTCCCCTGGATGCACCCGCACCTGTTCCACCCGCCAAGTGCTGCGACTACTATTAAAAGGAGTGACTTGGATAGCCCCGCGAATTTTCCCTTCTTCTCCCTGATTAGCCAAGGACTCGGCCACATAGACATGAAAACGGTGTTGGAGAGGATTGGGAAAAAAACTGAGAATTTTAAACAACCCAAACCAAGGCCGCACCTGCTGCACCTGGGTGCGGAAATTTTGGGCGCGACGATCAATATCCTCATCGAAGTCATCCAGGGTTAAAGCTTCAATGTCTTCCAAATCCCGATACTGTACGGGACGGATTGGGCGATCGCTGAAATCGTCCCCTTGGGGAACAGGAGAAGTGGTCATGGCTCTGGGGTAAATATCGTCTATGCACCTATCTTACCGCAGAATCTAGAGGCACTTCCCCACCAATAACAATTTCTGACGGCTCAAGGAGACTGCCACAGAAAGGACACCTCGATGAGCATCTGGGGTTTTTTAGTCCAAATTTCCAATCATGAGAATTCGATGCTACAATAACGGACGGTTAATCAGTCCGAATTTGCAGTAAAAGTCTTTGAGTCAATCTGTAGATACCACTAACACCCTAGACACTCTAGCTCAAGAACTGGCCGCCATTCAGCAGACCGGTTCTAAGCGCGTCGCTTTATTGGGTTCCCGTCACGTTCCCATCACCCACCAGCAATTGATCGAAATGATGGCCTATGCCCTCGTGCTGGCGGGCAATCGGATTATGACCTCCGGGGCGGCGGGAACCAATTCCGCCGTCATTAAGGGGGCAATGCGGGCAGATCCTAATCTGTTAACCGTGATCTTACCCCAAAGTCTCGATCGCCAGCCCCTGGAATCCCAAGAACAACTTCAGCAGGTTATCCATCTGGTGGAATGTCCCGAAAATGACCATCTATCCCTAGGGGAAGCCAGCAGCCTCTGTAATCGCGAGATTATCAATCGTTGTCAACAGTTAATCTGTTTTGCTTTCCACGACAGTCAGACTCTTTTGCAAACCTGCGCGGAAGCAGAAGATCAACGCAAGCTAGTTACCCTATTTTATTTTGACTAAATTCAGCGATGAATCTCTCCGTCAGTGCCATTCTTCTCTATTCGATAGTGGCTGCCGCTATCTCTGTCTATCTACCTTTTCTGCTGGTGGCCTACGCTAGAGCTAAGGTGGGTTACAATACCTCCGCTCCCCGGGCCATGTTCGATCAACTCCCATACTACGCCAAACGAGCAACTTGGGCCCATCAAAATGGTTTTGAAACCTTTATGATCTATAGTGCCGCCGCTCTCATGGCCTACGTCACAGGAGTCTCCTCATCCCTAGCTGCTAACTGTGCGATCGCTTTTGTGATCCTCCGGCTTCTATTTTCCCTTTTTTATATCATTAATATCCCGATCGCTCGTTCCCTGATGTTCGGTCTCGGTTCTCTCTGTACTTATACTCTCTTTGGGTTAAGTTTAATCAAGATTCAGTAGAATTACCCAAACCAGATGCAGGAGAGTCGAAAAACGCTATAGTTCGGGAGCGGTAAAGAATTTGCTTAACCCAAACTATAGTTAATTGTGTTACTGATAAACCGGTAATTTGGGATTATCTACTGATAACAAACCGGTTAAAAGTGAGGCGGGTTTTTGACTATAGGGCCAGGCAAAAGCATGGCGAAAAGCCGCATCTTGACAAGCTTGTAATTGTCGGAAATCGATCACATCTAGGGTGAGTAAATTCTCGTACTCGAAGGGCAGCCGGACATTGTGTAAACCAGCATTATCGGTACAGATAGCAATATCAACCCCCGCTTCAAAACAGCGATCAAAGACTATCTTTAATTGCGATAAACTTTCGAGGGTGCCAGTTTTTAAATAGGTGGTGGGACAGACTTCTAAACATTGATGACGACGGGCAACTTCCGGCAGCAATTCTGGGTATTGTAGGGGAATTTGAATACCGTGACCAATTCTTTGCAGATAGGGCAGTAATTGGGGATAACAACCGTTCTTTGTTTCATAAAGATGACCGGTGGTATTTAAACCCTCTTCCCTGGCATGACTGTATAAACCAGCAAATTCCTCTAGTCGAGTTTGGTAGTAGGAATCACCTCCAGCAATATCGATCGCACAGACGTATTCTCTCATCTCTAGGGCCAGATCAACGATCGCTTTGTTGACTTCGTAGGGAAGTCGCGAGTGCATACAGAGAATTTGACTGGTAATAATCGGATATTCGCTCATTTTCGAGGCTTGACCAACGATCTCGACAATTGATCGCATTTGCTCGATTCGCTCTGTCTGGTTCAAATGTTCGTCGGTGCGATAGTAGGGAGTATAGCGCAATTCTAAATAGGCAAGATTCTCGAAGATATAAGCACCGCGAATCAGACGATAGATAAAATAGGGCAAAGTTTGGGCGGTTTGGACACTTTCGACAAGGGTGTGTAATTCTAAATACTCATCTAAACTATTGCGTTCGCGGGTGTAAAATTCCTCAAAAGCGGGATATTCTGGGAATTTATCCGCTAAATCCCGCTCATGTCTGTGAAAGTAGCGCCAGAGAATTCTCGGTACTACCGATCCCCCTAAATGCCGATGCAAATCCGCGTATAAAGCCACAACTCCGCTGCTCCTTAGTCTCTCAAATGTTCCTTAAATATAACGAAGTTTTACAATTGTTTGACAATTGCTCGCAAATAGTATCAGTACCTAGTCGGTGAACAGTGTGGGGTGTGGGGTGTAGGGTGTAGGGTGTAGGGTGTGGGGTGTGGGGTGTGGGGTGTGGGGAGTTTTCTCAGTGAACTGATAACTGATCACTGATCACTGATCACTGCTTAATGATTTGATAGCATGAAGGAAAACCTATAGAGGGTAAAGCGGTATGAGTAACTATAAAGATTCTTCTTCCATGCGCTATTTCTTGGCAGGATTAAAACCCTTTGCCCAACCTTTATTTTGGCTGCCCCTAGGAATATTTTCCTTAGCTCTCATTGCTTTCTCGATATATCAACAGAATCCTGAATGGTTGGGTTCGGTATTCGATACCCCAGGAAAGTCCTTGGAGGAACGCGAAATCGAGAGCAACAAGATTACCGATACTCCTCTCCCCACTGCCGTACCACTGCCGGCCATTCCTGCCAATAATAATACCGCTCGCCCGGGGAGACCGGCCTCGACGCAGCCTTTTGAGCCTTTAAATACTAATCCCAATGACAACCAGAAACCCTCTTTATTCGCTCCGTTAATGCCGCCAGTCAAGCCAAATCCAGTACCGAATGCTAGTAAAGGTCTGCAACCGATTCAAGTGCAACCGATTAGTGGCAACACTAGCAATTATCCTTTACAGAGAGAAATCGAAAATCGCTCGCGGACTGCTAACTTGAATAATTATTCTAATCTCAACCCTGGGGGCAACCCGAATCAAGTCGCCCCCCAGGGAAATTATTCCCCTTATCAACAAAATGTTCGGACCCTACCCTCCCGGAATAATGCCAACCCTAACCCCGTCCCTGGCTCTAGCAACCAATCCAACTATTATCAACCCCCCATATATCAGGCCCCCGTTTACGGCAATCAACCCAACGTCACTGGTTATCCCAATCAGGGAATACCGCCCAACAATAATGGCATCCCCAATCAAGTTCCCCCTCAAAGTATTAACCGGGGTTTCTCCATCCAACAACCGATTAATACCCGGTCTTCTGGTTACTAGAAGGACTTAGATAGGGATTGCTGAATAAATCTAAAAACCTTGTTGGATAATATTTTTAGACTTTTTTGAAATCAAAAAGTACCAGCGATTGGAGTGATTGGGGGGAAAATTCAGGGACTTTTTCCCTGAAAATTAGGTAATTGACCGCCTGAAAATGGGTAAAACCCTACACCCCACACCCCACACCCCACACCCTACCCCCACCAACAAACTTTTTGCCGCAAACCCTAGATAGGAGCTTGCAGGAAGTCTAATAAAATCGGATTAACTATTTCTGGGGCCTCGTCCTGGGGACAGTGGCCTAAGCCAGCTAAGGGGATAAACTTTTTTACTGTCGGGAATCGTGCTAATTCTTGGCCCAAGGGCAAGGGTTCCCAGGGATCCTCGCTACCCCAAAGCAGAATGGCTGGACAGGGGAGAATCGGCAGTAGATCTTCCGGGAGTGGGCCACCAGAATAACCGGTAAAAGCGAGGAAAACCTCGATCGCTCCTGGATCTCTGGCGGGTTTTAAGATTATTTCCACTAATTCCTCCGTTACAGCTTCTGATCGCCGATAAGCTTGCAGGAGAATTTTACGCACTGTCTGGGGTTTAGCGATCTGTTGGAAGAAAAAAGCCCCAATTGCTTTATTTTTGAGAATTATTTGGGCAATATCCGCTCCTAAACGACGATACCAGGGTAATTCCCCCCGTTTTCTTTCGTGAAGTAGTCTGAGGGAACAATTAATCGCCGCCACCCCAAGGACAAAATCGGGATGATCGACGGCAGCCTGCATAATGGCGATGCAACCGATGGAATTCCCCGCCAAAAAAGCAGGACCCCCCACCACTTCCCGACAAAAATCGGCAATTTGCGCCCCCCAAGTCTCGAAAGTGTAATCGATCTCGTTTTTCGGTTCGGGTTTGTCGGAACCGCCAAAACCAATTAAATCTAGGGCAAAACAGCGACATTTTTCGCCTAAAACAGGGATATTTTTCCGCCAATGTCCCCAAGATGCCCCAAATCCATGCACAAGCACGATCGCGGGTCCTGTCTCCCCCGCACTTTGATAGGTGATTTTGAATCCCCGCCAATGCCAGATTTTTGGTTGTGTCTCTAATCCTAGAATTTGCTGCATACTTTGTTGTGTCTGTAAAGTATTTGTTGCTTTTCTTAATATATACTGTCAGGTTAAGTGGCGGCTTGGCTGGTGGTCTGGGGATGAGGTTTAAAGACTGATCGGGTTCCAATTATTTTTATTAATAAATATTTTACACACTTGATACTGGGTAAGCAAGAGGCTACGGCACTACTAACAGATCATTTCCTCTAAAAAAATGGAGAATCACGTTTTTATCCATGACTACAATGCACAGTAAAGCAAAGGATTAAGCCTCCATCACTACTACCGAATCACCACCCATCAAGAGTAAGACTGATTCTGTATTCTGTGCTAAGTACCTAAGCAAAATTAATTACACATTTCGATAAAGCTTTTGCCTCTTGCCTATTGCCTCTTGCCTGTCTTCACTAGGAAATTTATTTTGCATGACTACTTACCGTTTGAATTGGGAATTACTGTCTAGAATTTGGTATCGACGACTGGCGACTGGCTCCCCAAAACGAAAACTGGCTCTTCGGGACTTGGTATGGTTCGATATGGGGGCATAAATCGACTAAATCCTTATCTGGCAAGGGATTTAATTGATTAGTTCGCTCTAGATCGCAAACAATTGACAAAAATCGCGGTAATGTCTGTCTCTATAAGGGTTTCATTCTTTATAACCCCCATCCATTGCATAACACAAACCGAAGAGCCCGAAAACTTTATACCTCGCCCTTGAGATGACTGTTATAAGTTATGTTGAGAAATGTGTAGAGTTGGAGCAAATCCTTGATGGGAACCTAAGGTCTTGTGATAACTTGTATAGGAGTTATCGACAAGACCCCATCAGCTAGACAGACCCTTCCAGTTTCTCTATGTTTCATCCTAACCAATCGGAAACCCGCGAAGATATCCGTGAGTATGTGGCTCAACTACAACTTCACATGGCTTTACAAGCTCGTAATCTCGTGCCTAGTCTGACTAATACTAGAGATAGTCGCGAGAAACTGCTGCAGGATACCCAGGCGACTATTGAAAAAATCGTTTCTCGTCATTTCTAGTTGACCGATTTTAGCATAGTCACTTGAGCCACAGGACAGGCAATACAGGTGCCACAATTGCCACTGCGATTGTTTGATAACAGTATTGACTAGAGCTTTCAGTTTTTGGGTAGTCATCATTTTTGCTCCTTTTTTGCCTGATTCTGGACAGGTTACTTTAACAACAGCAGACAGTTAACAAATAGGATATTTTCCCTTTGTCAAGTTAAGGAAGTTACAGTGAGTTGGATGCTATCTCGATTATTGCCATAGGCGATGATCACATCGTTAGCAAAGCAGTAAAGCCGTCCTGTTTTTGGGGCTATAAACTGTTTATTTGTGCCGATGAGGAAGAAACTATCTTGAGCTTTATCAATTGAACCAATCAGTGAAAACCAAGGTGAATTAGGCATTCGTCGTAGTCCTTCAGATAGTTTCAGCAAGAAATTAGGACTTTCATAACCATCAGCATTAGAGGTAATTGTCCAGTCTGTCCATTGACCTGTTGCTTGAAAATGATATTCTTGTCCAGCGACGAGATTAATTCCCGTATCGTTCCAGATTAGTTTTGAGTCTATGGTTATAGGGAGATTTGTGTTTTGCATTGCAAGCAGGGAACGTAACCCAAGCCAAATCTTAAATTTTTTTTCCAGAGATAAAGAATCAGGAATCGTCACTGCACCTTCAGTATTATCAGTATTAAAAGCATTGGCTTGTTCACAGGTATCTTTATCTGCTAATGATTGATCAGCTAATTTAGTGATCGCTTCCAGATCACTTACTTTTATTTTTTTCTCTAAGGTTAACTGACTTTGACGAGTCGAGTCTAATTGCCTAGAACTGACAGGATAGAGAAAGAGGACATCTTTTGGCTCATTATCTGCCACTAAAAGGCGAGTTACTTCTAATTTTGGACAGGGGACTTTAACTACTGCGAGTGTTGATAGATTCTCAGCCTTAATTTGGGCGATTGGGAAAATCAAGCTGAGAAAAAGAGTCAAGCTGAGTCCTAATAATAGTTGAAAAAGGTGATCAACGGTGTAGGTTTTCATAATTTATTGTCTCCTAGGAGATTGGGAATTTTTTATTTCAAAAAGCCTGCCACTGCTGACGACTCAGAAAGAAACCGTGTCCACCGGGATTACCACACATTAATCCCGTTCTTTGTGAGATACATTTAAAGCCTGAATGTTGCCAAGTTTTTCCATAAGAAAGGATGTTATTAGTACCGGCAATGGTATCACTTATACAAAGAACTTCTGGTTTACCTTGTTGAGGGAGCAGAAAACCAGCTCCCCAATCAAATTGACAATAATTAGGATAAGGTTGAGGGGGTAGAGGATTTAACATACTTTGGATCTCGCACCGTAGCATATTATTATCTTTCCCAATTAGAGCGCAATAAATGTTACCACTTGGCATCACAAAGCTAGGGGGATTTTGAGCGTTAAGTTCACTGGATAGGACGCTTATGACACAGGCGCTCAAAGATAAACAGACAGGGATGCTAACTTGATTTGTTAGAGTTTCAATCATGTTACTAATGTTGTTAGGAGTTGAGCAATACCTGATCAAGTTCAGAATCTAGTTTGCTAGTTTGATAAGGTGGACGACCATAACCCATAATCGTGCTTCCCTGATGGTTTACTCGTTTAACCTGATTATCAACATTCCCTCGAATCGCAACAATTGAACCATCAGAATTCACTTTTTCGACAATGCCAACGCTATCAGGCGACCGATCATTTCCCCAGTCAAAGAAGACGATATCCCCAATTTGAGGAGTTGTATGCCACCATCCATGTTCTTCAAACCATTTTTTTGCGTGGGGATGATAGGCAAACCCTTTATCTGTGGTAATTTCTAACGGTAAACCCGCATGATAAAAGCAATAAGAAACAAACATTGCTGCCCAAGGAACATGATTCATACCATACCAATCATTGTATTTAGTTTGGTTAGAACCTGAAGGGGTTTCTTTTGTACCTATTTGATCAATGGCAATTTGTAAAACGTCTTGTGGAGTCGTCATAATTTTAGTTTCTTCCTAAATAGCTTGAATTTTGAGGTTAATTCAAGCTTTTAAAGATGAGGTATGGCTTAATTTTTCTGTTTAATCCCATACCTCATCCACATCTAGTAATCATTTAGTCGGTTGTGATGGGTGCTTCCCATGCCGCATCCCACGAGATCGGTCCAATAATGCCATCAACTGTTAGACCTTTTTGTTTTTGGAATTGTTTTAGGACATTCTCATCTCGCTCCTTGAAGACACCATCAGCCTCAAGATTCCAACCTCGGTGAATCATTTTTCGTTGCCACTGCAAGACATCATCTCCTCGCATATAAGGGCTAGTTAGAGCAATGAAACGTTCCCAAACTGGATGTTCCTCTTGATCAGGGGGGACTAGACCATGATAAGGAGGACGACCATAACCTAAAATCCCTTTTTTCTGAGTTTTACGGCAAACTTCGCCACCGTTAGAGTCACCAAAATCATCAGAGGTATTCCCTTCAATAGCAACAATTGAACCGTCAGAATTAACTTTTTCAACTATACCGACATGATCGGATACACCATCACCTCCCCAATCATAAAAAACAACATCACCCACTTGAGGATCTGTATGCCACCATCCTTTATTTCTAAACCATTTCACTCCATAAGGACAATAAGCAAACCCTTTAGGTGTAGTAATGGGTAAAGGTAAGCCCGCATTGTAAAAGCAATAGGAAACAAACATGGCACACCAAGGCTGATAATCCATACCATACCAAATACCAAATTTATTATGGTTAGAATTTTTTGGGTTTTCTTTGTAGCCAATTTCCCGGGCTGCAATTTGAAGAACTTGTTGTGCGGTAGTCATAGTGATATTCCTCGATAAAGTAAAGGTAAATTGGCAGTTTTCTAGGTTAAGATGGGCTAAAACAAGCGTTTAACCTGGCCATTCCCCCCCAATTGTTGAAATGTTTTTCGGCTTCGGTGTTAATCTCAGAAAGCGATCGCGGCTTACCGTTGCCCGAGCCAGGAAAAACGACATACATAATACCGCTACTCACACCACCTGTTCGGGGACTGGAAGGAATGCCCAACGCTTCAGCAAGGGCAATTGAACCCTCGCCAATTTTGTTGGATGGACCAACATCTGCATAAATCCCATTGACAATCTTGCCGTTTTTACCATTAAAAACCACGGCAAAATCCCCCAGTTTTGCCCCGGCACTGCCACCACCGGGGAGAACAATATAGGGTATCCGAGTAGAATCAACATAGCGACTGGGATCAGTTTTTGCCTTAGTTCCATCCTGTAAAGCTGTCATAGAGACAAAATAACCTTGATAGGGTCCAGAGGGTTGCTCATAAGCTCGATTAGGATTTTGAGGGTCAGGGACAAGAATATTCTTCCACCAAGACGTATTTGGATAACCGGCATTTTTTAGATCATCTAAGCCAATATTGTCGGGGTGATAAGCATTAGGCGCACCATCGGCATCAATACTCATTTTTGATTGATAGAAAAAAGCGGTTTGTCCTGCAATTTGCCAAACAGAATGACCGCCAATTTCAAAGAGTTTCGTTCTTGGTTCACAGCTTATGGAAGAAGCTTCAATTTCTAAAGTAATTTTTTCACTGGCAACAGAATGATTATCTTGATCAAATCCTCTCGCTTCAATTTGACGTTTACCGTTGTCAGTAAAACGATAAGAGACTGACCAATTGCCATTAGAAACTGAGCTATTACCGAAGTGCCACTTATTTTCTGCCCATAACTCAATCCGAACAATTTCATGACTTGCAGTGCCTTTAAAATTAACGTTATCTGTTATGGCAAGTGTGGCATTATTACTGGGTTGATTAATTTTGATAACCATTAATTTGATCCTCAGTTAAGTAAAAAGTAAAGTGAAGGCGACATTTTTGAGGCAGCGAAGTGCTAAACAGAGACTATTTCTTTCTTTCTCAAAGCACCAAGCTCTTGCTCAAGCATCATTTGAATTTCGGGAATAGCGGGTTTATAAGGGGGATTAAGATTCAGGTCTGTCCAGCGATTTTTAACACTTTCATGCAAATTGCTAACATCCCCTTCAAACTGACGAGGTGCTGTTCCCGCTACATTAAATGGCCATTTTGACGTATTATCAAAACGCGCACTACAATTGGGATGAACTTCATGTTGAATATAACTTTTATCTAAGACCAAACCCAAGGTTTCGACTTGTTCCATCATCCACAATAAAGCTCCATCGGATAGGCCAGATTCTTCCTGAGAACCTCCACCAACACAACCATGACCCCCCGGAAACCAAACTTGAACCACTTGTTCTTTTTGTTGTCTGATCTGGGTAGAATGGGGACGCATTAGCGTTACATCAAAGACTTTACGAATTTCATCAATGGCAACTGCATGAAACGCCTTTTCAATTGTAGGATTGATGGTCGAATCATAAAAGCGATAACGTTCGTTGAACTTTTCATCCAAGTGCAGAGAATGAACGATATCAGGGATACCTAAAGAAGCAACCGTATCCCAACAGCATAAGGCTTTAATGGGAACTCGTCGTCCATACTGATTACGGAAATCAATGGCATTTTTACCGTTAGGTGCGTTATTTTGGTCTTGTTTGTCTCGGTAAATTTCGTAGGCTTTGGGAATTTGTCGGATAAATTCTCGATACAACAAACCGCAATTATAAATTAACCCAGCTAAACAGCGTACAGTGTAAGCTCCCCGACTAAACCCAAAGAGATAAATTTCATCTTCAGGTTGATAGTTTAAGCACAGAAAACGATAGGCATCCTCAATCTTATGATCCATGCCAATGCCTAAAGCACCTCCAGTAATTTTAATTAAAGTATCAGTCATCTCGGCATTAGATTGTTTTGTCCCAATGCCTTCGTCATAGTAGATGATTTGACGGATGGGGTTGCCCTTACTATCATCAAGTGGCGTGATAGCTTGCACCATTTTGACGACATTGGTAGGATAAGCTTGTCCTAAATCTTGCCAAGTTCCATCACAACAAACAATAAGACGGCTTTTCATAGCGATGAACCTCCTAGGTTTCTTAAAACTCGCCAGTTTATGGAATATTTGAGGATTCTAGTGAATCATGACTCAAAATTATCGAGATTTTCCTTAAGGTAAAATTCCCGCAAGACCCAACCGAGACAAAGAAAGTTCTAACTCTGTTCGGAAATGATATAGATGAGTTAGATAGCCAGCTTGACTAGGTAAAATTAGGTGCGGTACTTATACTTACTACTCTAGATCGTCTATCAGAATTTACTGCCCCAAAGACGGCAAATTAACATATTTCTTTAGGTTTCTGTATATAAGTTTACAGAATATTGTTCAGCTATTTATTAATAAAAAAAGTTGAGTTTGATTGAAAACCATCCTAACACTTTAGCTCGCCAATCTGAACTTTAGCCGATTCTCGATCGCAATTTTAGCCCACCCTAGCACTTCGCTCTTTTCCCACAAGGATTTTTACCGAGAAAAATGATCTGTCTGCCTGAGAACAGGCTATAGTGATCATCAAACCCTCAGTGAAAAACTTCCCGTGTCTTCAGTATTCCGCCTTCCTCCCTATTTTTCCCCCGCTCTGCAGCGTCGAGTCATCAAAACTCTCGCCGCAAAAAAAACCCGTCAATTCTTGACATGGGCGGCAGCTTGTGCTAGTTTTTTAATCCTCTGGGCGTGGAATTGGCAGTTAGTTTTGGCCACTTTAACCGGGGTGGGGACGATGATTGGAGTTTACCATCTCCAGGGTCAAAACTGGCCATCGCTGTGGCTGTGGGGGCGTGCTTTTTTCAGTGCCGATAGCGGTAAGTTAACTTTAGCGGTAGTCTGTGGCGGTTTAGGCAGTTTAGCCACCTATCTCGCTGTGGCAATTTGGACCTATGCCGAAAATCGCTGGTTGGCCCTGGCCTCAATTTTGCAAGGATTTGGCACGGTTTTGACTTTAATCCTGCTAGGATGGCATTTTCTCGACCATCGCGGTGAAAATGAGTCAAAAAACTTCGATCGCTGGTTAGAAAAATTAACAGTCAATGATCCCTTAATGCGCTTAATGGCCGTCCGACGTTTAAGTGAAATGGAACTTTCCCCCAGTCGTCGAGAACAATGCCAAGAATACTTCCGCTATCTTCTCTCACGAGAAACCGATGCACAAGTGCGATCGGCTTTATTGGATAATTTTTCTGGCAAAGAAGCAATCAAACCGCAACCTTTACAAATACCCCTACAGGTGAAAAAATCCCTCTTGAAATATGATTAAAAAGCTCTCTGCTATTAGCAATCAGCCCTCAACTAAAGCTGACTGCTAGAGTCTGAGGAGGATATTTTTTTACACCAAAGTTAACTCGCGCTCCTCGATATTTTGGAACATCAGCGTACTCAGATAACGTTCTCCAAAACTAGGCTGAATCACCACAATTAATTTACCCTCATTTTCCGGTCGTTGGGCCAGTTGAATTGCGGCACAAAGATTGGCACCGGAAGAAATCCCCGAAAGTAAACCCTCTTCTTTTGCCAAACGACGACCAAATTGAAAAGCTTCCTCATCACTGACAGTAATTACCTCATCAATCAGATCTGTGCGTAAAACTTCTGGAATAAAACCCGCACCGATACCCTGAATTTTATGGGGACCGGGATTACCCCCGGAAATCACCGGACTATTGAAAGGTTCCACCGCGACTACTTGAAAACTAGGTTTACGAGATTTAATCACTTCAGCGACTCCCGTAATCGTGCCTCCAGTACCCACACCCGCAACAATAAAATCTACCTGTCCGTCGGTGTCTTGCCAAATTTCCTCAGCAGTGGTGAGACGGTGAATTTCTGGGTTAGAAGGGTTGCGAAATTGTTGCAACATATAAGCCCCGGGGATACTATCGACAATTTGCTGCGCGCGTAAAATTGCCCCTTTCATGCCTTGGGAACCGGGGGTAAGTTCTAGGGTAGCACCGTAGGCTTTTAACATCGCCCGGCGCTCTAAACTCATCGTTTCCGGCATAGTTAAAATCAAGCGATAACCCTTAGCTGCCGCAGTCATCGCGAGGGCAATTCCCGTATTGCCAGAGGTGGGTTCCACTAAAACCGTGGTTTCTGGATTGATTAAACCCGCTTTTTCGGCGCTATTAATCATGTGAGTGCCAATGCGGTCTTTGACGGAAGCAGCGGGATTCATCCCTTCTAATTTCATCACAATTCGGCCAAGACAGCCCTCCGCTTGGGGAATCCGATTCAATTGTACTAAAGGTGTGCGGCCAACCAATTCGGTGACATCGTGAGCGATACGCATGATATTTTCTCAGTCTGGGTGATTCGTGTGCTTAGTTATAGCGGTAAGTTCTCAGCTTTAGCGTTTGAGAATTTCCTCACTAGCCAAGGAGGCGCTATATAGCTCACTTATAGCAAAGGCCAGCCCTAGATCGGCAAAATTTCCATTTTCCTTTGTTTCTTTAATCAGTCCGCCTAGCTTGAGAGGATGTCCTATAAAATCTAGATATGATAGGAATGGGATTTTTCTGACAAACTGAAGGTTTTCCCACTGGTGAAAGAGGCTAATCCGTCTTATTTAACCCCTGAAGAACAAGCTTTATCCCTAGAGCAACGTCTGGCTTTTCTCAAGTTACCATTGATTGAGTGCAGGCGTATCCTTGAAGGGCAGGCTGAGTCTATGCTTGACCACTATCAGCAGGATTCTGAATGGCAGCAGTTAATGTCAGGTGATAGCATCAGCTACTAACTTTTAAATTCTGAAAAGTAGGTTACTTTGCTATGGCTAACTCACTAAAATATGCTGAGATACTATCCAAATTTTTGAGAAAAAAGCGATAATTCAACCTCGCTGATTACTGATAACTGATAAGTAGTCGGACATAAATTCTGTTGTCTATCTTGAGAAATGTAAATTGCCGCAATTCTTACTGACTACTGACTCCTGACTACTATCTCCTGAATCCCGTCTCCTGAATCCTATCTCCTAACCCAATGGTAGATGTTGGATTTTTGCAGGAGTTCTATTTTTCAACAAAGATAAGCAACCATTATATATTGACTCCAAAAACTTGAGAATATTTAAATTAACATTCCGCAATATTTATAAATTCTTAAGAATTAATTGAGAAAGATTTTTAGGTTCTTCGTTACTTGGTATGATTCGATATGGGGGCATAAATCGACTAAATCCTTATCTGGTAAGAGATTTAATTGATTAGTTCGCTCTAGATCAAAAACAATTGACAAAAATCGCCAAATGCCTTTCTACATAAGGGTTCCATCCCTTATATCCCCCGTCCATTGCATAACACAAACCGAAGAGCCGATTTTTATTTAACAACGATTTTACAATGGTTACAGCGATTTGATAGAATTTCATAGTGGGTTATTGTGTGCTTTTTTGAACAGCAATGGTTGAAACCCTTGCCACACCTACAAGGTAATCCTAATTAAGACGGGTAAATCAGTCAATTTCACCCACAACGATGATCTTCTTTTTGTGTAGTTTTATTGCAAAAAAAAAGTTTTTTTGACAAAAAGCACAAAGTATGATAAGTACTCAACCTATTTCTGGCTGCCAGTAGTTATTGCAGAGTGGGAGTTGGGAAGCTTTTCCAGTAATCAGTGGACTGAAAACGCAAATCTGACAACTGATGACCCTCTTTTCTTTCCTCTGGCATCAAAATGGTTTCCCAACGCAAGGTGACAGCCATCATAATTTGGTTGGCAATCTTACCGATGTCGTTTTTGAACGCGCTGCCCTGAGATCAGCGCTCGACAAAAGCTCACGCCGAGCTCCGAACGGTGCGTTCATCCGGCGATGACTGGGTTTTTTAAGCGGTTGCTTACCCGGCCCCCTATTCTTAAGAGCATACATCATATAAAGTCGCCCTAAAAGAGCGAGGCTTTAAACCCAATTTTTCGGTAAGTTTTGACGAAATATTGGGCGAGGGTGTGTAAATCCGATGTGAATCCCTAGTCAGGGAGAATAATGTAAAGATTTATTAAATTGTAGCGTAGGATACTGTGCGGGGGGTAGAGTGTATTTTTGTTTTCAATAGTTAGGGAGAGATTAAGTTAAGATTTGTGACAAGATCGAGACAAACCAGAATTAATAGTTCCAGTGGTTCAGGGAGATGAACTGATTAGCAAGGGGGACGTTAGCAGTTTCGAGATTGGCGATTGCCTTGACAATTGCCTTGAAGCCCATATTTTTTAAGAGGTTAGCGTTACGGTAAACCGCGAATATCCGCGAATGGCTGGGATTCGCTTGGTCCAACTCTTCAAAGTCATCGCAGTTATGAGTTAGCAGAATCCGATTTTCCTGTATGGCATAGTCAAGTACGACATTATCTGTGCAGCCAGCCAAACCAATTTCATTGATCGTCAGCACGTCATGACCAGCAGCCGTAAGTAACTTAACCAGAAGTTGGGCTTGCGAGTCCTCATCAAGCAATAATCTTAGACTCAACACTAATCCCCTTTGCTTCCAGACGGTGGCGTTCTTCTTCTGCTTCTTGCTTGAGTAGCTGCTGATTCCTCTCGCAATAGTCAATTGCTTCATAGATAGCAGCCAGAGATAACTCCCAATTAAGGGCTGCTTCTTGAGGAGTCATGTCATTGACAATCATATCTGACCAGACATCAAAAGCTTTCAGCCTCCTACCTTTAAAACAAAGCTGTTGTCGCCAGGAATGAGGACGTTTCTCTAAATACTGCCATTGAGTTTTCGCTACGTTGGTAGTCATGCTGATGCCTTGATGAAAGCTGGTATCCCTAGTTTATCCGATTAAAACAGGGGAAACCACCTGAGACTCCTTCCCCTGTGAATCCCTAGTCAGGGAGAAGAATGTAAAGATTTATTAAATTGTAGCGTAGGATACTTTTCGGGGGGGGTAGTGTGTATTATTGTTGTTTTCAATCGCCTTTGGGGTTGGGCTGTCACTTGACCCACGTTACCAGACGGGCGTTCAAACTAATGGATAAATAATAATTTACTAGCCATGAAATTAGAGCAATTAGCGACCATTAAAGATCCAACACCCATCGATCAATTGGACGAAGCACAACTGAAAGAATTGCAAAATGCTCTCTTTCGTTTAGGTTATCCAGTCCGAACAATTGATGGATTAATCGGTCCCAGAACTCGCACAGCGTGGGCTGAATTTAAAACTGATATTTTTCAAGGAAATCCCAACCTAATCGGACCAGGTTCTATTGCAACGCTTCAAAAGAAAATGGACGAAATTGGGAAAGGGAAGGTACATAACTTTTCCACTAAGCAAGGAACAATTGAAGCAATTAAATCGGAATGTAAAACTCAAGGTATTGGACTCAAAACTCAAATTGCTTATGTACTGGCAACAACACAATGGGAAACCGCCCAAACTTTTCAACCCGTGCGGGAAGCTTTTTGGCTAAATGAGGATTGGCGACGACGCAACCTTAGATACCATCCATATTACGGACGTGGATATGTACAATTAACATGGAAAACAAATTACCAAAAATACGGTGGCATTTTGGGTATTGATTTGGTAAATAAGCCCGATCTAGCTATGAATCAAAACGTTGCGTTATTTGTCCTTGTGCATGGATTTAAAACAGGAGCGTTTACTGGGAGGAAAATTACTGACTATATCAATAATCACCAGACTGATTTTTTAAATGCTCGTCGCTGTATTAATGGAACAGATAAAATGCTTCAAATTGCCAATTTAGCAAAGAAATTTTTAACTATTCTTTGAAGACTAAACTGAAAATGAGAAATAGAGAGGTTAAATCCATGAAAAAAACTGCTACATTTTTTCAGGACGATAGTGGCAAACCGTCACCAAGCAGATTGTTAAGTTTTACTTTGCTGCTTGCTGCCATTGGTACTGGATTTATAACCTTTAATTTGAAATCAAAAGAAGCAGGAGTAAACATTACCTATAGTTTGATTGCTGCTGCTTTTGGAACAAAGGGTTTTAATAAATTTCTGACTCGGCAAGATTCTCAAGAGGCTTTACAGAATCTACCTTTTTTTAGGTCATAATCAACAATTTATCGTGTTAATTAAATCAGGCATCGATATACGCCTGAAATGACTAATGAGAAAGAAAAAATATTCTTCCACAAAATTCATGGGTTTTATTTCATTCTTGGCTAGTCTTTATTTTGGGTCATGGGAACTTAAGCTTGAATGTGAAAATTTAAACACAGATTGTCTGCTTAATTTAGCTACAAAGCCTTCGGAGAAAATAATTATTTTAGAAGCTTTTTTAGTTCTGGGATTTATCTGCTTCATTATTCCCAGTATTTTTCAACTTCTTCCAAAGCGTCAAAAAGTTAATTGTTGATTGATTAAATATGAGGTTTTAAGCAATGTCAAATGGAGAAAAAGGAGAAAAAGGGTTGAACGCCATTTGGAATCAATTGTTACGGTTTCTTGGGGAACCGTTGCAAGAAGATAATGGTAATTATTCTGCAATGAGACTAATGGGTCTTTTAGCACTAGGGGCTTCGATTTATTTTGGTACACTCCTTTTTTCTAAAAGCAACCAGCAGCAAGCAATTTTTAAGGAATCTGTAGACATCATTAAACAATCTAACCCACTGTCAGCAGAAAAGAAAGCCTTACTGGAAAAAATTATAGATTCTCAAAATTCAACATTAGCAACGCAAGAACAAAATGACTTCTCTGAAGAATTTTGGATTGTCTTAAGCTTTTTGAGCTTCGGTTTTGGAGGAAAATTTGTTCAAAAAATAGTAGAGCCTAAAGAAGGGAGAGATTTTACTGAAAAGGATAAAGATATGCAAATAAATACACCAGTTAAAGAAACCTCTTCTGATGCCTTAACATCAACTAAGGAGATAAAAGAAGAATCATCATCTAAAGAGGAGGAAGATGCAAAAAAGTCGATGGTTCAGTCTCTAGAGTAGATGAATTTTCTAAAAACTTAGAAACAGGAGAAAATATATCAATGTTCACACAAGAAACTGACATTTTTGAAGAACTTGCCCAACAGACAGGAGAAATGTACCCTGAGATTGAACCAACTGCGGTTGAGGTTGAAGATACCTTACCAATAACAACTAGAGAAACTGACATTTTTGAAGAACTTGCCCAACAGAC
>NZ_JADBUZ010000156.1:0-12774 GCF_020245305.1 Microcystis sp. M20BS1
CTAGGTGTCGATAGCCTTGAATACAGGTTCCTTGTAGGTTCAAAAATTTGTCAAGTATCATAAGTAAAATAATCTCGTTTTTGGCTATTATATCAAATCTTAACTCGATTGTCTATCTTTTGGTATTAACCTATTTGTGCCGTAAGTGTGTCCCTGTATGGATTTCAGCTACTTTTGAGCTTAGATACTCTCATCGAATTTTATTTTAAGTTAATTATTTGCATAACAATTCCCGAAGAGCCAGGGTTAATTGGCCCTGACAACGAATTGTACGAAAAAGAGTGATCGCCGATCGCGTAGGGTGCGCCCCACGCACCCACGCACCTTTTACTTTTTCAAAACACTTTAATCTAAATTGTGATGCGTTACGCTAACACATCTGGCTCTTCGTTACTTGGTATGGTTCGATAGGGGGGCATAAATCGACTAAATCCTTATCTGGTAAAAGACTTAATTGATTAGTTCGCTCTAGATCGAAAATAATTAACAAAAATCGCTAAATGCCTTTCTATATAAGGGTTCCATCCCTTATAACCCCCGTCCATTGCATAACACAAACCAAAGAGCCACACATCCTACCGTTACTAACAATCTCAAATCATTTTCTCCATCAATAAACAGGAGCAAAAGCCATGAAAATTAGCCAAAAAGGAATCGATCTCATTAAACACTTTGAAGGGGTAAAACTCAACGCTTACCAAGATACTGTTGGAGTATGGACAATTGGTTATGGCCATACCAAAGGTGTTCACGCAGGAATGACAATTACCAGATCAGAAGCCGAAAATCTTCTCGAACAAGACCTAGAAACCTTTGAAGCTGGAGTATCCAATCTGGTCAAAGTCCCCATTAACCAGGATCAATATGACGCATTAGTTTCGTTTGCCTTTAACTTAGGATTAGGAACTCTTGCAGGCTCTACCCTACTCCATAAACTTAACCTCAAGGATTATCAGGGTGCGGCAGAAGAATTTGGCAAATGGGTTCACGCAGGACACCAAGTTTTACCCGGTCTGGTTAGCCGTCGTAAAGCAGAAGAAGGGTTAGGGACTTGCGCTTTGATAATGTACCTTTTGGGCGAACGCAGTTCGCCCCTACATTGTGGACAAAATTCCGTTACTGTAGGGGCACAAGGCTTGCCATTGGTGTCAACTTAAGCAAGAAGCTTAATTATAAAAGGTAGCTGATTATCCAAGAGGAAGGAAGTAAAAAAGGCTCTCCCAGCTTTGGTGGGTAAAATGTATTCTAAGATACATTTCTCAAGAGCGAGGGGGTGGAACGAACCACAAAGACACAAAGGACACAAAGATCGATCCTATGTCAATTAAACTTATCACACAGAACCTAGAAGAGCCGTAAAAAATAGTAAAATAGGGTGGGGAAGTCAGAGGTGGGTCAGTGAAAAAGCGCTCTAAGCAACGACCGAGAAAACAGGGGGTTCCAGATTTGCGGCGACCACATCAATGCCCAAGCCCAGAAATCCCACAAGTAATAGAAGAACTTAAAAAATACCTAGAGCCAAGATTATTTACGCCGCTAAAATATATGCAAGGAAATCATGAAAAAATCATGAGAGATAGATTATTAACCTTACCCGTGGTGGTCGCCTTATTGGTAAGCTTAGTCTATTGCCAGATAGCGGGATTAAGTGAAGCTGTAAGAGTCTGAAAAGAGGAAGGATTACTCTGGGTAGAACCTCTAAAAGTAAGTAAGCAAGCTGTATCCAAAAGATTGATGAGCTTACCTACGGAAATCTTTGTATTGCTGCTGAGAAATATTTTAGAAAAAAGAAAAGAAATGTCAGGTAAAATTAGCATAGCTGAGAAATGGCAAAAGGTGAGAGAAAAATTCAGTGTTATTTGGATAGCCGATGGCTCAACCCTAGAGCAGCTGAGGAAAAGCCTGAAAGCTTCCGAGAAGGAATCTGGGAAATTGGCTGGAAGAATAATGATGATTGTTGAGGCATTTACGCAAGTACCTGTGACAGTATGGTATCAGAAAAATGAGAGATGTAACGATAAAGTATGGGTAGAACAATTAATAAATGAGCTACCTACATCAGGCCTGCTAGTCGTTGACCTAGGCTTTTTTAGTTTTCCGTGGTTTGACCAATTTACTGAGGAAGGAAAATATTTTCTTACCCGCATGAGGGGGAAAACATCTTACCAAATAAAGCAAGTTTTGTCCGCAGGAAAACTTTACCGAGATGAGATTATTACCCTCGGTCAGTATCGCTCTGATCCTTGCCATTCGACCGTCAGATTAGTCTCAGTTCTTTGGGGAAATACTTGGTATGATTATTTGACAAACGTGCTTGATTCTCAACAACTATCCGCTGAGGAAGTTTGTGATTTGTATAGAAGAAGATGGCAGATAGAAGAAGCTTTTCTCTTAACCAAGCGACTCTTAGGACTGGCCTATTTATGGGTTGGACACACTAACGGCGTACAAATCCAAATTCTCACTACCTTGATTTTCTATACTGTTCTCACTCAGATAGTTCAAGATGTGGCTGTCGCTCTCCATCAGCCGCAAGAAAAAATTTCTGTCGAGATGGTTTTTAGAAGCCTTTACTATGTAGCAAAGGCTTTCTCTCGGGGCGAAAACCCAGATGTAATCAGCTATTTAGCCGAACGCGCTCAACTTTTTGGACTGATTAAAGCTGAACGTCAGCGACATCGAGAGAAAGAGGCTCTCCATCGACAAATATGGGAACCTCTTCCCTTAAGTTGACACCAATGAATGCTTGCGCCCCTACAGTAACGGATTTTGTCCACAATGTAGGGGCGAACTGCGTTCGCCCAAAAGGTACATTATCAAAGCGCAAGTCCCTTAGCTGTCACCTTGATGGTGGTAGCTTTTTCTTTTTTTAGCCAATACAGCGCTTCTGTTCCCCCCTGAAAGGTTACGGTTATACCATTTCTCTAAATGAAAACTACACATCGAATTTAAATCCCCCTTTAAGTTCCCCTTTTTAAGGGGGATTTAGGGGGATTAAACTTCTGTAGTCAGACTTTGGAGAATTGGTATTAGGGGGTAATCCCGCCCTCCAGACGCTAAAATCCTATGATCTTGGCCATGAATTACTGTTAATTGGGCGATATTATCTGTCTCAAAATTTCTTGCTTCAGCGGGTTGGTTCGGTGGCGTTTCCGGGCAGTGCTATTCGTCTCGCAGCAGACAATCATACTAGCCCTTGGGTTACTCTACAAGTGTCCCTGTTTATGTTTTTCTGAGTTTATCCTCCTGTTGCCAGAGGAGAGGACAAGGATGATGGCTCTTCTGGTTTATGTGTGGAAACGAAGCCTATACTGATAGTTTCTTCGGCAAAATAGTCGTAAAAGTCCTTCTCAGTCAACATTTCACGATTCCATAAGCAAAAATTATCACACAAAGTCGAGAAGAGCCGGATGATGGTATGTGATATAATTTGCTCTTGCTTTCAACTACATATTTAGGGCTTGCTGAATAATGGTAAAACCCTTTTAAAATAAGGCTTTTGACCTGTTAAAATCCAATGTTAGTGCAAGAATATAGGATTGGGACATTCAAAAACCTTGCATTATTCTTCTTGTAGTACATAGACTGGTACAAAAAAAGAAGGGCAACAAAGCCTGAAACGACCGGCTACTGACTCCTGACGACCGGCTACTGACTCCTAGCCCCACCAACAAACTTTTTCAGCAAACCCTATTTAAGTGATTTTGTCAAGAAAATGAGCGAATTAAAATCCCAAATCACCGCTATTGATCATCAACTTTCCAAACGTCCGATCGCTCTCGATCCCGCAGGATATTTTATTATTTATCTCGACCGAGAAGCTGGGTTAATCTGTGCCAAACATTACAGCAATATTATCAATGAAAAAGGTTTAGCCGTCGATCCAGAAACGGGAAAAGTTATCGGTGTTAGGCAAAAACTTGATCGCAATCCTGAGTCTATTTACACCGCGAGAACCGCCAAAGAATTAGCCGTCAAAGTGATCGAAGAAACCCAACCTTGTCCGATTACTATGTTCGATCATGCTGCTTATTTAGGTCGAGAATTTACCCGCGCTGAATACGCTTTAATCACCGGGGAAGAATATATTCAGGATTAAAGATTGGGCTTTTCAGTGTTGCCAAAGGCACGGCGTAGCCGTCCAGTAAACAGTAAACAGGGATAAAGATGAAGATAAATAAATAACTTAAAACTTACATCTGATAACTGATAACTGATAACTGATAACTGATAACTGTTAAACCGTGCCTTTAAATAAACCTTGGGGACGGAATAATAACAGCAAGATCATAATTAATAAAGCCACGGCTAATTTATAATCAGAACCAATTAAGGGAACACTAATTTCTTGAGCAACACCAATAATTAAAGCTCCAGCAATCGCTCCGTAGGGATTACCAATACCACCTAAAATAACGGCCGCAAACATTGGTAAGATTAAAAACCAGCCCATATTGGGACGTACTCCCCCGGTAATTAACCCGAACATCCCTCCAGCTAAAGCAGTTAAAACTCCGGTAATTATCCATGTCCAGAAGACAACCCATTCGACGTTAATTCCAGTTACTCTAGCTAAATCGTTGCTGTCAGCTACGGCACGCATCGCCTTACCGATCTTAGTTTTTTGTAATAAAAAATGGAGGGCAATAATAACTATAATTGCCAAACCAATAACTAACAAGCGATCGAAAGCTACTTTAATCCCCAAAATTTCTGTAGCGGTCATCACAGGGAGATCGTAGCGTTGATTACTGCCGCCCCAGATCATTAAAATACCATTGCGAAGAAATAAAGCCAAACCGATCGAAATAATAATTAAAGTGGTAGAGTCAGCCCGTCGATCGCGCATAGGTTTCCATAATAATCTCTCGGCAATGAGCATGGCAATAGCTGTCACTGCTGCCCCCACCAGCATCGCTAACCAGAGATTAATCCCTTGAGCATTTACCACCCAAGTTATGTAAGCACCTAAAGTCATAAAATCGCCGTGGGCAAAATTAGACAGACGTAAAATGCCACAGGTAAGGGTTAACCCGACAGCAGCCAGAGCAATAATACTACCGACGGCTAAACCATTGAATAAAAGTTGCGGTGTATCCATCAAACCTCTTGTATAAATCAGAAATTGTCCTTAGAAATAGAAGTCAGGAGAGAGAAAATTAATTAACTTTTGTCTTTTACCTTATTTAACTGAAAGCTGAGGGCCTGTGGCTTAAATATTTTTGTTTAGACCAAATTGCATGACAGTATAAGCTCAGACAGCTATTATAAAGGTTTGTGTGCCGGCAATTTCTGGCGGCCAGCGGAAAGCTGACGGCTGATGACTTACTGCTATAAAATCAAGAATGCCCACTGATGGAATTTTCCGCCAATGAAGACTATCTTTCGATTAGCGATCGCTTTTTTTGCCTTACTATTTATCCTCTCTCCTGTCAATGCCTTAGCGGCCAGTTCTGCTGCTGTCACAGGAGCCAATGCCAGTTATGAAAACCAGAATCTGACAGGAAAGGATTTTTCGGGACAAAATTTGCAATCTGCCCAATTTACTAACGTTAATCTGCAAGATTCTAACTTTAGCTCTGCCGATTTGCGCGGGGCAGTGTTTAACGGAGCCTCTATCATCGAAGGCAACTTTCATGGAGCGGACTTAACCAATGGGTTAGCCTATCTGAGTACCTTTAAAAATTCCGATTTAAGCGATGCCATTTTTTCCGAAGCGATCATGCTGCGTACCATTTTCGAGGGAGTCAATATCAACGGTGCTGATTTTAGTTTTGCCGTGCTTGACGCTCAACAAATCAAAAATCTCTGTGAAAGAGCCGAGGGTGTCAACTCAAAAACCGGCATCTCTACCCCGGAATCTTTAGGATGTGATCAATGATGCAAACAAGGGTTGGTGTTATTGGTGGTGGACAATTAGCATGGATGATGGCACAGGAAGCCAATAAATTAGGCATTTCTCTAATTGTACAAACACCACACCCCGACGATCCCGCCGTTGCTTTAGCTGACGGGGTTGTCTTTGCGGAAATAGCTGACGCGGAAGGCACAAAAAAACTAGCTCAACACTGTGATCTGATCACGTTTGAAAATGAGTTTGTTAATTTAGATGCCCTAGAAGAATTAGCTGCCACAGGAGTGCAATTCTATCCTAGTTTGGCAAATCTGCGCCCCCTATTGGATAAATACGAGCAAAGATGTTATTTACGCTCTCTAGGGTTGCCTGTGCCTGATTTTTGGGCGATAGATAATTTATCCCAATTAGAAAATTATCCTTTTCCGCTAGTGCTGAAAGCACGACGACACGGTTATGATGGTCAGGGAACCTTTATTATCCGCACTCCTGAAGAATTAAACGCCAAAAAGCCGCAATTAGAGCGTCTTGACTTGATGTTAGAAGCTTATATTCCCTACGAGCGCGAATTAGCCATCGTTGCCGCTAGGGGATTAACTGGGGAAATCGTCACCTATCCCGTGGTGGAAACCTATCAAGAGGAGCAAGTCTGTCACTGGGTAATCGCTCCCGCCGCTCTTAACCAATCTTTACAGGCTCAAACCGAACCTATCGCCCATCATCTGTTAAGTAGTTTGTCGGCGGTGGGTGTTTTCGGGATGGAATTATTTGTCACTTCCCAGGGAGAAGTATTGATTAATGAAATCGCTCCCCGTACCCATAATTCTGGTCATTACAGCCTTTCTGCCTGTCTTACCTCCCAATTTGCTCTACAACTGCAAGCAGTGGCTAATTTGCCCCTCGGAGCCACGGATTTAAAATCTGCCGGGGCAGTTATGGTGAATCTATTGGGTTTTGAGGATAGTGACGGTGATTATGGCGAAAAAAGAGCAGTTTTAGCGGCAATTCCAGACGCTCACGTTTTTTGGTACGGTAAAAAATCCCGTCCCGGTCGAAAATTAGGCCATGTCACCCTCTTAAGGGATACAAGCGATCGCTCTGAGTTATTGGACCTAGCAAAACAGATAGAAAAGCTTTGGTATGGTTGTTAGGGAAGTGGGAAGTATTTTCAGTGAACAGTAATCAGTGAACAGTAATCAGTAAACAGTGAACTGATAACTGATAACTGATAACTGATTCAGTAAACCCTAATTAAAAGACTTTTTTGATTGCCTCGGCCAGTTTTTGACTAATTAACTCGTTACCGTCTCGGCTAAGATGAATATTATCGCGATAGAGGGAATCAGGATTAGAATGTGCTTGAAAAATGGGCAGAAAATCTAGATAAAAAATCTGCTGGTTGCTGGTGAAATTCGCTAGTCTTTGACGGGCTTTTAATTCATAATCTCGCCCCTGTTTTTGGGCTTCGCGAATGAGGGGGGTAATAGCGATAATTAAACGGGCTTGATTAGCCTGAGCAAGGGCTTGAATTTGGGCAAGAGCGGTTAAATTATTGCCCACTCGATCGCCTCCTTCTTGCACTGGTGACAGGGGAGGATAACGCTTAAAATATCGATCGTATAATTCGATTAAAGCTAAAGCCGGCCGGCGAGCGGGATAATTAATTTCTCGTCCCACCACCGCCGAACTAGGAGCTAAAGCGAACAGATCATCGGTGTTCATTAATAACACAATCACCTGAGATTCAAAGGTGCCGAAACGTCGCAGATAGGCCAATTGATTGCGCGGTCCCCAAGAATTAGCCGAAGCATTGAGAACTTGCACCGAACCTGTCAGATTTTGTCCTAAATTTTTGGTGATTAAAGCAGAAATGGTCTCTTTTTGATCTGTCCACCAGGAGCCATTAGCGATCGAATCACCGATTAACATTATTCTCGTCGTCTCTGGGGGCCTTTGGGGTGTAATCGGATCGCTCCGCATCGAATACTGATTAACGGCGATAAAATTGGAAAACCGGCGCGTTTGTTGATTAGGAGCCAAAAGATAGCCAATTTCGGCATCGGCTTTGTAAATAAGCGGATTACCGAACCCGAAGACAATTCTTAAAATAGCCTCAAGGAGAAGGCCAAGAAGGAAAAGAACGCCTAGAATGATTAAAGACAGCCGAATGATACCAATTTCTAATAACACGGATAGATGAGAGTTCGCTAATTTATGATCCGAAAGTGTCTCATACCTTATCCATCTCATGAAAAGGAGTTAAAAGCAATGTCAGACTTAAATCGTGGCATCATGAAATTCGAGGGAGCCGATAAACCGGCAGTAGTGGCGATATCGTCGATTATCGTTATCGGTAGTATTATTGCTCTGATCCTTTGGGCAATGAAAGTCGCCTACATCTAGTTAGGGTTTGCGGCAAAAAGTTTCTCGTGGGGGCAGGGTGTGGGGTGTAGGGTGTAGGGTGTAGGGTTTTACCCATTTTCATCTGGTAAATTACCTAATTTTCAGGGAAAAAGTCCCTAAAATTTCCCCCCGATCTCCGCAACGGCTGGCACTTTTTGATTTCTCAAAAGTCTAAAAGTCTGACCCAACAAGGTTTTTAGATTTATTCAGCAACCTCTAGTTAACTAGAATAATTTCCCTCACTTTTTGGCATCACTCGGTTTAAATTTCTTGCGATCACGACACGATCTCACCTCTTGTCCCCTTGAGCCTGTAGGATAGGGTCAAGGGAGAAATTGCTAGTTCCCTCTATTGCGCTTGCTAGTCACACTCGACTCGAAACAGATCATCGATGAGCAGATCAACTTCTGTTTTAACAGAACTGTTGCAGTTACTCCCCCAATGGCGATCGCAGATGTACTTCAAAGCATCCCTGACCGCGCTATCCCACGCCATGGAGGATCAGGTTTTAGCGGAAGACGATCAACCGTTAGTGATTGCCAGTTTTCAGCGTGAGCGCTTTTATCGTCAAGAGGCCCATCGCTACCGACGCATTGCCCACAAAAGCGGGCAAGTTTATGTTTTGTCAGCCCCAGAAACCGATTTTAAGCATAGTTCCGACGTTTACGAGACGATCGCTTTTCAACCGGACGACAGTTTAGCCCAAGAATGGCATCTAGTGGTTATCAGTCGCCATTATGCTAGTTGTTTAATCTGTCGGGAGCGAACCCATCTGGTAGCCGAAGGGGAAAATAGGGCAGCTATGGATAATAATCGCCGTTTTGAGGGGATTTGGACGAGTGATCGCCATGTGAGTCAACAGGCCGCCCAAATTCTCTTAAATCATATTCTCGATTATCGTCCCGAACTGGCGGACAAAATTAGGCGCGCTCAAGAAGAATACCTGATCTGTGAACTGACGGATAGGGATCATCAAGAGGAACCGGATCCCTTTGTCCAGCGATTGGTCACTTATTTGCAAGCGGGACAGTATAAACTGCTGAAAGCCAATCGTTCCCTGGCATCGAAAGAACACAAAGAAAGACTGATCAACTCGGTGACAGCGGCGATCCGTCGTTCCCTCGATCCGGAAGATATCCTCCAGGTGGCAGTGCGGAAATTGGGGCAGGGATTGGGAGTCTGTCGCTGCGTGGTCTATCGTTGTAAGGAAGCCGACATTAACGCCACCATCGAACACGAATTTTTAAACTCCGGCATTAGTTCCATCAAAGGACAAAAATGGCCTCTGAAAAATAATCCTCTTTTTCAGGAAGCGCTGGAATTGAGAGAATCCCTGAAAATTGAAGACGCTATTCACGATCCCCGTCTCCCCGGCGATTCCATTCAAAATCTGGTGCGGGAATGTTCCATCTATTCCTGGTTATTAGTACCGATTTTTTACCAAAGTCGTCTCTTGGGAATGTTGGAACTGCATCACTGTGGACCCTATACCACCACTTGGAAAAGCGAGGATGTCGCCCTTGTGGATGCGGTGGCCACTCAAATCGGAGTCGCCCTCATTCAAGCCGAAGCCTACGCTAATTTACAGGATTTAAATGAACAATTAGCCGCCCTCGATCGCACTCGTTCTAATTTAGTCGCCATAACCGGCCATGAATTACGCACCCCCCTGTCCACCATTCAAGTCTGTCTAGAAAGTTTGGCTTCGGAACCGGATATGCCAGCGGAAATACGCCAAATTATGCTTGATACTGCTCTGAAAGATGCGGAACGAATGCGTAAATTAATCCAAGATTTTTTAACTCTTTCCAGGTTAGAAAGTGGCCGGGTTAATTGGAATCCTGAAGCTTTATCCTTATCGGAATGTGTGGAATTAGCCATCAGTCACGTTCACTCCCGCAATCTCGACAACGAAAATCCAAAAATTAGCAATCTTGTCCCCCCTAATCTGCCCTTTGTTTTAGCCGATGGCGAGTGGTTAGTGGAATTACTCTCCAAACTTCTCGATAATGCCTGTAAGTTTACCGGACGGGAGGGAAATGTCTCGATCGAAGTCGCTTCGGGAAAACCAAAAACTCTAGAAGTGACCATTTCTGACACCGGACGCGGGATCGAACCCAATCTTTTAGAACAGGTTTTCGATCGCTTTTACCAAGAGGAGGGGGCCCTGCGACGCAGTGCTGGGGGAACCGGTTTAGGACTGGCTATCTGTCGTCAGATCGTTAATGGTTGGGGCGGCGAAATTTGGGCAGAATCGAGGGGCAAAAATAACGGCAGTCAGTTTCATTTTACTATTCCAATATTTAAAGATAAAACTAACGATAATCCCCCAAATACCGCTCCGAAAAAATCCCCCCGTCGTGCTGCCAGTAAACGTAAATAGCGGCCGGTTGCCTGTTTAGTTTTGGCTCTTTGCTCGTGACTTACTATTCCTTTTCTTCATCAAAAACTAAACAAAAAAGCATTAAAAAAGAAGCATCCAATCCCCAAGATATATAATAAACTTAAAAGAGTAATCAATTAGTCGTTTTTAGGTGAAAAAATTATGGGACGCGCCAAGAGAGTGGTTTTAGCTTATTCCGGAGGAGTCGATACTTCCGTCTGTATTCCCTATCTCAAACAGGAATGGGGAGTAGAAGAAGTGATTACCCTAGCCGCCGATTTAGGACAGGGAGACGAATTAGGACCAATTCAAGAAAAAGCTCTGCGCTGCGGAGCGATCGAATCCTTAGTGGTCAATGCTCAGGAAGAGTTCGTCAAAGAATACGCTTTTCCCTCAATTCAAGCTAATGCTCTCTACGAAAATCGTTATCCCCTTTCTACCGCCCTGGCTCGTCCTTTAATCGCTAAATTATTAGTAGAGGCCGCCGAGAAATACGGGGCCGATGCCGTCGCTCACGGTTGCACTGGCAAAGGTAACGATCAAGTGCGTTTTGATGTGGGCATTATGACCCTTAATCCTAGTTTAAAAGTTCTCGCTCCCGCCAGGGAATGGGGCATGAGCCGGGAAGAAACCATCGCCTACGGGGAAAAATTCGGGATCGAGTCTCCTGTGAAAAAATCCTCGCCTTTTAGTATCGATCGTAACCTGTTGGGGCGCAGTATTGAAGCCGGTCCCTTGGAAGATCCGATGACGGAACCCCCGGAAGAAATCTATCTAATGACCAAAGCGATCGCCGATACTCCCAACGAGCCGGAATACGTCGATATTGGTTTTAATCAGGGTATTCCTGTCAGTTTAAACGGAGAAAATCTCGATTCTGTCACGCTAATTAGTCAATTAAATGACCTAGTGGGTAAACACGGTGTTGGTCGTTTAGATATGATCGAAAACCGGGTAGTGGGAATTAAATCGCGAGAAATTTACGAGGCCCCGGCTTTATTAGTTTTAATTGATGCTCACCGGGACTTAGAAAGTTTAACTTTAACTGGAGATGTTACCCAATATAAACGGGGAATTGAAGATACCTACGGACAGTTAATTTATAAAGGATTGTGGTACAGTCCCTTAAAGGAAGCGATCGATGCTTTTATCCTCAAAACCCAAGAACAGGTAACGGGATCGGTGCGACTCAAACTGTTTAAAGGTAACGCTAAAGTGGTCGGTCGTCAGTCAGTCAATTCTATCTATTCTCCCGATTTAGCTACCTACGGAGCCGAGGATCAGTTTGATCATAAAGCTGCCGAAGGTTTCATCTATGTTTGGGGATTACCCAGCAAAGTTTGGGCCGAAAAAACTAGAGGAAAGTAATCAACAATCCTCTGCTAATACCGTTAATAATTATTATTGTAGGAGCGAAGGCAATTCGTTCCTACAATAATATACATCTTGCATATTTTTTTTATGGTATAATGGAGGTCTTTACTTTTTTAGCGTTTGAGATGCTCTCACCCCGATGTACCAATTAACTAATTTTCCCCAAAAAATTAGTTAACCCAGCATTATAACATATAATTAATTTGCCAGAGTTCTAATGCTTTCTGGGAAAATGTACTGGAATTATTAATTAGTTGGCGGGTTAGTATGGAAATAAATAACATCCTAGAAACTGAAGATAGAGAGGTGTTTATGACTTTATCTCAAACCTATCAGGAATGGAGGGAAGCAACTAAACAGGAGGGACTAGAGCGAGGACTCGAACAAGGACTAGAGCGAGGACTAGAGCGAGGACTCGAACAAGGAAAACTAGAGGCTAAACTGGAATCTATTCCCCGTTTGCTTGCTTTGGGTTTAAGTGTGGAACAAATCGCTCAAGCTTTGGATTTAGACTTAGAACAAGTCCGACAAGCTATTCAAGAAACTCCATGAAACCCCATGACCAATTTGCCAAAAATTACCTTGAACAATTACTTTCTCCCCTGGGAACCGTCGAAATCAGCAAAGAAGTCAGCGATGAAACCCGACAGATAGATTTATTTTTTTCCCCCAATCCCGAACCCAACCCCGATTATCTGGGATTATTAGGCAGAATTGTCCTTAATACTGTCTTAATTGAACCCTATCGCAATCCTCCCAA
>NZ_JADBUZ010000157.1:0-14760 GCF_020245305.1 Microcystis sp. M20BS1
ACGATTCCTATTTCATCGATAATTCCGGCTACTAATCCCAGATGGTCTAGATTTTTGACTTCAATTTCTGTTGATTGATTCCTGGTCGAACAGTCCACTCGCCTCAGTTTTCCAACAATTCCTATTTTTTCATAATTAGGGTCTCAAAGCCCCCCTAGCTGGTGCCGAGAAAACCTTCACCAGCTAAGTATTTTTACTCAAGTCTCTGGAGGGGGACAGCTTATGTGACAGTTGAGGGTGCGGAATGTGGGTTTGATTCTTCCACCTCAGCGGCCGACCCCGCTTGATTGTAAAGATTTGTTTAGCTTAACCAGAGGTTGATAGTGCGTAGGCTAAGGTGAATTGTAAATGGATTCAAAATGAATTTCAAATGAATTCAAGATGAGCCAATCTGGTGAACTGTCGTATTTTGATCATGGAGTTGCCATTTTGTGAGTAAGAAATGGTTCGCAGATAACAGTTTGTCGATCGGGCGGACTCCTCTAGTGCGCCTTAATCGAATCGTTGGCAACAATCACGCCACGGTTCTGGCCAAGATTGAAGGTCGCAATCCGGCCTATTCGGTCAAATGTCGTATTGGTGCGGCCATGATCTGGGATGCAGAACAACGGGGACTATTGGGGCCGGGCAAAGAACTGGTGGAACCCACCAGTGGCAATACAGGCATTGCCCTGGCCTTTGTAGCCGCCGCTAAGGGGATTCCCCTAACCCTGACCATGCCTGAAACCATGAGCTTGGAGCGGCGCAAACTGTTGCTCGCCTATGGAGCCAATCTGGTGTTAACAGAAGGGACTAAAGGCATGACTGGAGCGGTGGCAAAGGCAGAAGAAATTGCCGCGTCTAATCCCACTCGCTATGTGTTGTTGCAACAGTTCCGTAATGCTGCCAATCCCCGCATCCATGAGGAAACCACCGGCCCCGAAATTTGGCAGGACACAGATGGGGCGATCGATATTCTCGTGTCGGGTGTGGGAACGGGCGGAACCATTACGGGAGTTTCGCGCTATATCAAAAAAACCCAAGGAAAACCGATTTTATCGGTAGCGGTGGAGCCAGAAGCCAGCCCCATACTATCCCAAGCCCGGGCAGGTCAGCCCTTAAAGTCCGGCCCTCACAAAATTCAGGGCATTGGGGCGGGGTTTGTTCCCGAAGTTCTAGATTTATCCCTCGTGGATGGGATTGAAACCGTTTCCAACGAAGAGGCCATTCTTTATGCCCAACGGTTGGCCAAGGAAGAAGGGATTATCTCGGGCATTTCCTGCGGTGCCGCCGTCGCCGTCGCCGCTCGTTTGGCACAACAACCCGAACACCAAGGCAAAACCATTGTCGTGATTTTGCCAGATTCCGGAGAACGGTATTTGAGTTCCATCCTGTTCCAGGGGGTATTTAATGAGCAAGGGTTAGTGGCATGACGAGCGAGCATCCGAGCAGTTCCAGCGCTCTCTCCCAACCCACCTTGTCCTTGGATCTCGATGAAATTATCGCTCAATTGTCTAAACCTCGTGGCGAGTCGTTCCACAGTTGGTCTCAATCACGAAGCCATTTCCCCTTGCCCTCCCGTGAGGCCTTATTTCGGATTGTCGATCGACTGCGTGCCGTTCTCTTTCCCTATCACTTTGGCAATCCCGATTTAGGCGAAACGTCCAGCCGCTATTTTATCGGTCATACCCTCAATGAAGTCTTGCAACTGCTGCATCACCAGGTTTGTCGCGAACAGTGGTTGCTGGGGTCGCAGTTGCACTGGTCGTCAGACCAGATTGAGAAGCACGCCCAAGGAACGGTACAAGCCTTTGCCACTCAATTACCTCATCTGAAGGCTCTACTGGAAACCGATATCACGGCGGCCTATCGAGGTGATCCGGCGGCCAGAAATTTAGATGAAGTATTGTTTTGTTACCCCGGGGTAACGGCCATCACTTATCACCGCATTGCCCATGCCCTGTATCGGTTGGACTCGCCCCTGTTGGCGCGGATTATCAGTGAAATTGGTCATTCCTTAACGGGGATTGACATTCACCCCGGCGCCTCGATCGGCAATAGTTTCTTTATCGATCATGGGACGGGGGTGGTGATTGGGGCAACCACGGTGATTGGCGATCGCGTGCGCCTTTACCAAGCGGTCACGCTCGGGGCGAAAAGTTTTCCCCGGGACGAATCGGGCAGTTTAATCAAAGGTCAAGCCCGTCATCCGATTATTGAAGATGATGTGGTGATTTACTCAGGTGCAACGATTCTCGGTCGGGTAACTATCGGTCGGGGCGCAACCATTGGTGGAAATGTTTGGTTAACCCGCAGTGTGCCGCCGGGGGGTTTTGTCTCCCAGGCGCAACTACGACAGGAAATGTTTGATGACGGCTCTGGAATTTGAGGGGCTGTCCGGGCTGTGAATGTTCGGCCATAACAGTCGCTTTGTTACTTTTTTTTGAATTGGAGGATTTAACTCAATGACCTATACCCAAGATCATGAATTGCAACTGGCTTTGGGAGATGCTGCCGCTCGGCAGTTGGCCAATGCCACAAAGACCGTTCCTCAGTTATTGACCATTTCGCCCCGGTGGTTCGTTCGCCTCTTGCATTGGCTACCCGTTGAAGCGGGGATTTATCGTCTCAACAAAGTCAGGGATGCCTCCCGGGTTGAGGTGGCTTGCTCTGAACGAGATGAGCGGGAGCTGCCCGAAACCTTTGTGGATTACGAAGAGAACCCCCGGGAGTATTTCTTGAGTGCGGTGAATACGGTACTGGATGTTCACACTCGCGTGTCCGATCTCTACAGCAGTCCCCACGATCAGATCCATGAACAATTGCGCCTGACGATTGAAACGCTGAAGGAACGTCAAGAAAATGAGTTGATCAACAACCATGAGTACGGATTGCTCAACAATATTGTTGATTCCCAGAAAGTGCAACCTCGCAATGGTGCGCCCACGCCGGACGATTTGGATGAGTTGCTGGTGAAGGTGTGGAAAGAACCGGCATTTTTCCTCGCCCATCCTAAAGCGATCGCGGCCTTTGGCCGAGAAGCAACCCGACGGGGTGTACCCCCTGCCACGGTGTCATTATTCGGGTCTCAGTTTATTACCTGGCGGGGCGTGCCTTTGATTCCTTCCGATAAGTTGGCTGTGAATGAACAAGGCAAAACCAATATTTTGTTATTGCGGGTAGGAGAAAGCCGTCAAGGGGTGGTCGGTCTCTATCAGCCCAATTTACCCGGTCAACAGGGAGTTGGCTTGTCGGTGCGATTTATGGGGATTAGTCGCAAGGCGATCGCCTCTTACCTGGTCTCCCTCTACTGTTCGTTGGCAGTGTTGACCGACGACGCAGCGGCCGTACTGGAGAACGTTGATGTCAACCAATACCACATCTACGACTATGACTAACCCCGAACTGATCCCTGAAAAGGCGGGGGGGAATCTACCCTCTGTATCCCCGCCCACGACTGCCCCAACTGAGGTCGAGAACATTTCTCTTAACCCCTTATTTCAACCTGACCTTCTTGAGCATCTCGCCCAGACGATAATTCAAGAACTACAACGGCACGACCTTAAGGCCGAGGTGGCGAAGGGGTTGAGTACAGATCGGGATTATCTGGTGCCATCCGCCGCAGCAACCTCCCCGGCTGCTGTGGGCGAACGGCCCACAGTTCCCTTGGCTGTACCCTTAGCAACCCCCTCTTTCTACTTCATTGAAGAGTTAGAAACAAAAATCCCCGACCTTCCGGCGGTAGTGGCCAAACCGGGCCAGCTTGTTCAAGTCCCAGCGATCGATCCCCTTTTTGTCCCCCATGCCAGCGGGCGAAGCGTTCAACGACCCAGCTTCTTTGATGTTCATACCGTTCGCCTGGATTTTCCTATCCTGCAAGAACGGGTGAATGGCAAACCGCTGATCTGGTTCGACAATGCCGCAACAACTCAAAAGCCCCAAGCAGTCATCGATCGCCTCGTTCATTTCTACAGCCATGAAAATTCCAATGTGCATCGTGCCGCCCATGAATTAGCGGCCCGTTCCACAGATGCTTACGAAGCGGCCAGAGAAACGGTACGCCGTTTTCTCAATGCCTCATCTGCTAACGAAATCATTTTCGTGCGGGGAACAACGGAAGGCATTAATCTGGTGGCAAAAAGCTGGGGACAACAAACCCTGCAAGCGGGGGATGAGATTGTCCTCACCCATCTAGAACACCATGCCAATATTGTGCCTTGGCAGCAACTAGCCGCCCAAACGGGAGCAAAATTGCGGGTTGTCCCCGTCGATGACCACGGGCAGATTTTACTGGCAGAGTACCAACAATTACTCAACTCCCGCACAAAACTGGTGGCTTTTTCCCATGTTTCTAATGCCTTGGGAACCATTACCCCCGCCAAACAAATCATTGACTTGGCCCATCGGGTCGGGGCCAAAGTCTTGTTAGATGGCGCTCAATCGGTTTCCCACATTCCGATCGATGTTCAACAATTAGGGTGTGATTGGTTCGTCTTTTCCGGGCATAAAGTCTTTGGTCCCACAGGGATCGGGGTACTTTATGGTCAAGAAGACCTGTTAAATGCCACGGTTCCCTGGCAAAGCGGCGGCAACATGATCGTGGATGTGACGTTTGAGCGTACCGTGTATCAGGCGGCTCCCACTCGTTTTGAGGCTGGAACGGGCAATATTGCCGATGCCGTTGGCTTAGGGACGGCCTTGGATTATGTTCAGCAGATTGGTTTGACCACCATTGCCAATTATGAGCATGAACTTCTGGAGTACGCCACTGCGGGACTGACAACCATCCCGGGCCTGCGTTTGATTGGGACGGCAGCCGATAAGGCCGGCGTGCTTTCCTTTGTGCTAGAGGGATTTGATGTGGAAGTGATTGGACAAGCCCTGAATCGGGAAGGGATTGCCGTGCGGGCAGGCCATCACTGCGCTCAACCTATTCTGCGACGCTTTGGTTTAGAGGCAACGGTGCGCCCTTCCTTGGCTTTCTACAATACTAAAGCCGAGGTGGATGCGCTGGTGGCTGCGTTGGAACGTTTCCAACGCCAATAAACTGACGGTCATGGGTGGGGCAGCTTGTACACCTATTCCAGTTCTCCCTAAACTGCCACCTATTTAAAATGTATAGGAGGGTGGGGAGCGGGTTTTTCAAGTTGGATTGGGAGTTAATTCTCTTATTAAAAACGGATTGGTCTGACTTTCCTAAAGAGGCAAAAGGGGGAATAAATAATCAGTTTTTAATAACCAGATTTAGTATAATTAGAACCACTTACTTAGGGTAATCTATTTTACTCTCCGTTCTCTGTCACCTAAAAATGACTACCATGTCCGATTCTCCTGAATCTATCCGCAATACTAGCGTCAGCGATCAAGCTACTAATAATGATGCTCTCGGATTTGAGCCTTATGTAATAGCGATCGCTGAATTTTTGTTGCATGAGCAGACACAACCACCCCTAACTTTATCGGTTGAGGGAGAGTGGGGTAGTGGCAAGTCTTCTTTTATGAAAATGTTAGAGGAATATTTACGAAAAAAGGGAGGTCGGACGGTTTGGTTTAATGCTTGGCGACACGATAAGGCGGAGTCGGTATGGGCGGCTTTTGCACTGTCTTTTATTAAGCAGATTTCTACGCCCAAAAATTGGCGAGATTTGCCTCGAATTATCCTAGGATACTTTAAATTACAATTATTGCGTTTTAACCTAGAAAAAGGCTTATTTGAATTAATTAAAGCTTTACCAGTAATAATTTTTGTGATTTGTGCCTCAATTGCCATTCCCTTTATTTTAATCATTTATGGAGTTGAAGGAATTAACGAATTAATCAGAGCAACAACCTCTCAAGATGTTTTTTGGAGCAAAATTAATTCAGTTGTTAAGTTATTATTTACTGCGGTCGGTTTAACCTTATCAGGAGCAGGTATTTTCGCTGGTATTAAGAGTTTATTGAGAAATTTTCAAAGGTTACTACAAAACCCTAAAAACAACCTAATTAAATATATAGAAGCCCCAGATTATAAAAAACAATCGGCATTTGTAGAAGAATTTCATGAAGATTTTGCTAAAATTGTCGATGCTTATATTGGCAATGATCGGGTATATGTATTTATTGACGATTTAGATCGTTGTGAACATCCAAAATCAGCGGACTTGATGCAAGCGATTAACTTGATGATTGCTGATGATCCTTCAGTGGTGTTTATTTTAGGAATGGACAGAGAAAAAGTAGCCGCTAGTTTAGCTGTCAAATACGAAAATATTCTCAAGTATTTACCGTCGGAAACCACAGAAATTGATCCTGATATTTTAGCGAGACGTAGTGCTAATAAAGGGTTAGCTTATGGTTATACCTTTATTGAAAAGTTTGTCCAGCTTCCCTTTTTAGTTCCCCAACCATCCCAGTCAGATTTTGAGCGTTTTTTGACTCAGCTTGCTACTTCAACTCCTCCCAATTTACAGCCAGCTAAACCTCATTTTACATTTTTTCAGTCATTCTGGGGTAAGTTTAAGTTAGCTTTACCCCAGAGAAATAATTCGCAAAAGCATCTCACTTCCGCAACAAGTAATCAGACAAGTGATTTAAAAAACTTGTTTCTAGATAATCCTTCGATAGAATCCGAACAAACCGAAAAAGAGAAAGCACGAGCATCTGTAATTAAGCGATTAGAGCGAGAGCGGAATGTCATTATGATGGTAGCTCCCGCATTGGATTACAATCCGCGACGGATTAAACACTTTATCAATGTCTTTCGTCTCAAGGTTTATATCGCTAATGAAACTGGTTTATTTTTTGAGAAGCGAGACGAGAATTATTATTTGTTAGAGCCTTCTTTGACTTTTGAAAAGTTAGGCAAATTTACTGCGATTAGTTTAAAATGGCCATTGTTATTATCAGATTTAGAAAATGATAAGCAAATTTTAGCAAAATTAGAAGAATTTGCACTAGATGAAGAAAAAACCAAAGAATATGAAGAGTCGATTCGCTATTGGGGTAGTCATACTAAGCTTAAAGCTTTAATGGCTTACGGTCATGAAAAATCGGCAGCTAACTCTAAATTTAGCTTGGCAGAGGTAAATGTTGATAAATTATTACAAGTATCACCCAAGGTAATTCGGGTACCTTATCAATCGGGTGTTTATTCAGCTAGTGGGCCTATTCAACGAAAACAAATTTCCAAAAATATAAAAATTAGCCAAAATATTCCCTCATTGCCTCCAGACTTTAACCTAGAAATGGTGGATATACCCGCCGGTAAATTTAACATGGGTTCTAATGAGTATGACCAGGAAAAACCGATACATGAAGTAATTGTGCCAGCATTTCAGATAGGCAAATATCCTATCACCCAAGCACAGTATCAAGCAGTGATGGGAACCAATCTTTCCAGGTTTTCAGGAAATCCCCAGAACCCGGTAGAATTTGTTACTTGGTTTAATGCTCAAGCTTTTTGTGAAAAATTGAGCCAGTTAACCGGAAAAAACTACCGTTTGCCTACAGAAGCAGAATGGGAATATGCCTGTCGCGCTGGTACAAAAACCCGATTTAGTTTTGGCGATGATAAAGAGCAACTAGGAGATTATGCCTGGTTGACTGTTAATTCAAATAATACGACCCATCCTGTTGGGGAAAAACAGCCTAATCCTTGGGGAATCTATGATATGCACGGCAATGTTTGGGAATGGTGTGCTGATTCATATCATGAAAGTTATGCTGACAAACCAGACAATATTAAAGAAAATGGCAGTATTCCATGGACAGATAACAATATAACTAATGCGTCATCAATAATACGGCGTGGCGGTTCGTGGTTCCGCGACTCTTTGGCCTATAGCTCAGCATATCGAGGCAGAAGCGTTGCCGAAATTTGCAACCACGATATCGGTTTTCGTGTTGTGTGCGATCTCCCCTAATCAGTTAACAGTTAACTTTTATCAGTTGGGGGCCACTATTGGCGCAATAATATTATTGTAGGGGCGAATTGCATTCGCCCTCTTTGAATAACTTCTACTGCTCACCTATAGGTGAGGGAAAGTCACAAATAGGAGATGCAGCCGATAATTTTCTGGAAATATAGTCTTTAAAGCCTTGTCTGGCAAAACTACAAGGAATAATCAGCACTAATTATCACACAAAATCGAGGAGAGCCATAGGGCGAGCCTGAGAATGGAGATCGCTGTAGTTGCCCATCACCGCTTTTCAAGGTTACTTTAATGTTAGAATCGAATTACTTCTTTTAGGTTTTGCTATGCGTGCGATTGAAACCACTGGTATCCTCAATACCCAAGGACAAATTCAACTTGATCATCCTATTCCCCAAGAAAAAGATCGGTTTGTGCGCGTCATTCTTTTGATGTCGGAGGATGAACTGAACGAAAAAAACTGGCTAGATGCCGTTTCCCATAACCCTAGCTTTGCTTTTCTGCAAGATACCGAAGAAGATATTTATACCCTTAACGATGGACAACCTGTAACTAATGAAGGGTAAAATCGTATTAATTCGATTTCCCTTCGACGATTTATCTTCCAGTAAGGTTCGTCCTGCTTATTGCCTAACCAATCAAATTGGAGGCTATCAACATAACCCATGCCGCACAGGATTGTAATGAATATAATCACAGTGTAAAGATTCAATCTTGTAAATTGCGTTACCCAACCTACCTTTTTTCTCTGAATTATGATTTTTATAAAAACTCAACATTTTTATACATATAATCAGGCTCTAAACATTCCCAAATTAAAACTAAATTACTAATAATTTTGCCAATAGATTGACGTTGATGTGAATAAATAATCCCCCAATGCTCTAATCCCATTGAAGACAAAACCAGAAAATCATCATCAAAAGTAAAAATGACTCGGCCTTGCGATAAAGCATAAGCTAATTGTTCCTCATCGGAAGACCCCATCAGTCCTTTTTCTGGAGAAGTTGTAACATCAATCCCTCGCATTCTTAAACCTTTAGCGATCGCATTAGAGACGCTTTCATCTAGGTGAAACTTAAGCTTATTGGCCATTATTTCCCTTTAAAAGTTTTTCGACCAATGAAGATTTATCCCCTTGTAACTGTTTAGCAAAATTTTCGCTGGATTCAATATCTTGGCGAATTTCTTCTCGATGATCATGGTAATAAGCTAAAGCTGCATAAACATCAGCTAAAGTAATCGTTGGATAATTATAAACAATTTCATCAGGACACATCGCCATTCTTTCATGCCAAATAACAATGTCTTGTACCTTAATACGATGTCCAGCAATACGAGGTTTACCGCCACAAACACCGGGTGTTACTTCAATATGCTGTTTAAGCACTAAAGATGACATAATAACTCATTTACTCTACTTCTAGATATCCTAGCATTTTTCTTGAAAAAACGCAACCACCGATCTTTTAGGATACGTTACCTAACGTGCCTTTTAATGTGAAACATTTTAGACATTTTCATATTATTATCCGTTACGCTATGCTAACATATTCTACCGTTACTGCTACAATTGGCTCCAAAGACCACTATAACCAACTAAAACCATGACTCAAGCCACTTTTGCAGAAATACTAGAAGCAACTGAACAACTTCCCCCAGAAGATCAAGAACAACTGATTCACATTTTAAAAAAGTGAAAGACATTAACGAGGCTCAACAATACCTCAACAACTAATGGAAAGTATTCCGGCAACATTAAAATAAATTAAGGTCATCTGGCCGCAGTCGGTTAAAACTGACTGAAAATATTACCTGGTCTGAGGAGCTTTTCAAATTGACAGACGATCGCGTTTATTGGTTAGCATGGTCAAGTATTGCTGGAGTTGGGCCAATTTCCCTGAAGCGACTCTATCAGCATTTTGGCAGTGTCGCTGTGGCCTGGAATGCCTCCGATTCTGCGATCGCAGAAGGGGCGGGATTTGGCAAAAAGTTAATGGTAGCGGTACGGGAAGGGCGATCGCAAATTGACCCAGAAGCTCTTTTCGCCGAACATATCCAGAAAAACCCCCTTTTTTGGACTCCTAGCGACCCAGAATATCCCCGCTTTCTCTGGGAAATTCCCAGTCCTCCCCCCTTACTTTACTATCAAGGAAAGGTCAATTTAGAGGAAAATCAGGGAAATATCCCCACCGTCGCCATTGTGGGTACTCGTAACCCCACGGATCACGGCCGGCGCTGGGCGCGGCGCTTAAGTACCCTTTTGGCCCAACAGGGATTTACTATTGTTTCTGGGATGGCCGAAGGAATTGATGGCGAGGCACACCAAAGCTGTTTAAAAGCAGGGGGAAGAACGATTGCCGTCTTGGGAACGGGGGTCGATGTGGTTTATCCTAGTCGTCATCGGCAGCTACACGCGGACATCCAAAAGCAGGGTTTAGTCATTAGTGAACATCCTGCGGCAACTCAACCGAATAAAGCTCATTTTCCCAGTCGTAATCGCATTATCGCCGGTTTAAGTCGCGCGACTATTGTTATCGAGGCCCCCGAAAGGTCAGGCTCCCTGATTACGGCCAGTTATGCCAACGAATTTGGCGGCGATATCTATGCTTTACCCAATTCTCCCGATATTGCCACCGCTAGGGGTTGTTTACAACTGATTCATCAGGGAGCAGAAATTATCGTTTCTGAGGAGAAATTACTACAAATGTTGGGGGCAATTCCCACCGCGAACCAATCCGCACCGGTTAATCTCTCCCCTTCACTCCCTCCAGACACATCCCCGGTCGTTAATGCTGCTCCTCCAGCGAATCTAGAACCCAGACTAGAACAAGTGTATCAGTTATTTGACAGAGATGCCCTGTTGTTTGACATTATTGTTGAAAAAATGCAAATCCCCACCTCAGAAGTGGCGGGGATCCTATTGGAATTAGAATTAATAGGTTTAGTGACTCAGTTACCCGGTATGCGTTACCAGAAAACCTAGTTAACCCCCAAATGCTTATTTAGGGTATTAGCTAAAGTAGTTTTCGGTGCAGCCCCGACCACTAGATCAACTTTTTGACCCCTTTTGAGGATCATCAGGTTTCAGGTGTTTAGTTAGGGTATTAGCTAAAGTGGTTTTCGGTACAGCCCCGACCACCGTATCAACTTTTTGACCTTCTTTGAAGATCATCAGAGTAGGAATACTGCGAATCCCGTACTGACTAGCGATAATGGGGTTTTCGTCGGTGTTGAGTTTCACCACCTTGACTTGCCCTTTGAAGTCTTTGGCAATTTCTTCGACAACGGGAGCCACCATTCGACAGGGGCCGCACCAAGGAGCCCAGAAATCCACTAGGACAAGGTTGGCACTATCTAAAACTTCATCTTTAAAGGTGGCATCTGTAACGGCAGTAACGGCAGTAACCTCTGACATACTTAAGAAATCCTCTAGTAATCACGGTTATCTAGAATACGCAAAAATTCCATTCTAGAGATTCGTGGTGCGATGTTGACATTCCACTGGTGAAAAGGACGAGAACTAGCTCTAAATCCACTTTAGAGGCCTTAACTTGCATCAGAGGTAGCTTCTTGGATCAATTTCACAAGGGGCATTCTTGTATTTTATAACCCTAGAGGCTCTATTTTGACTTTTTTTTGATAAAGTTTTGTAATATTGCCCGAGTCAAGCATGGGTGATGGCGGCCAGATAAAATTTTCCTGAAGAAAAACCCCAAAAGTAATCGATTTTATCTAGGCTTAACCTGAGTTTGATTATGATCAACACAAGCCACCTCCTAATTGAGCTTTGCCATGAAAATTCTGGTCTTAAATGCGGGATCGAGCAGTCAAAAAAGTTGTTTATACGATTTAGATATTCTCCCCTGCCACCCTCCGCAACCGATTTGGGCAGCGGGGATCGATTGGACGGTTAACCCTGATTACGCGGTTTTAACGGTAAAAGCTCAGGGAATTAAACAGGAAATTAATCTTTCTAGTCAGGATCGTCCGGCGGCAATTGCTCGGATGTTAGATACCTTAGTAACTGGAACAACTAAGGTGGTGGCCAATCTCACCGACATTAGTATAGTCGGTCATCGAGTTGTCCATGGTGGCACGGAATATTCCCAGGCAACCATGATCACTCCCCAAGTCAAAGAAACGATTAAAAAGCTGATCCCCCTTGCTCCTAGCCATAATCCCGCTCATTTAGAAGGAATTGAGGCAATCGAGCAAGTTTTGGGCGATGTTCCTCAAGCAGCAGTGTTTGACACCGCTTTTCATCGTTCTATCCCTCCTGAGTCTTCTCTTTATCCCATTCCCTACCAATGGAGTGAACTGGGAATCCGTCGCTATGGTTTCCATGGCACCAGTCATCAATACTGCTCCCAACGGGCCGCCGAATTGTTGGGAAAACCCCTAGAATCCTTGAAAATGGTCATCTGTCATCTAGGCAATGGCGCTTCCCTATCGGCAGTCAAGGAGGGTAAAAGTATCGATACCACCATGGGATTTACTCCCCTAGAGGGATTGATGATGGGAACCCGCAGCGGTTCGATCGATCCAGGGATTCTGATTTATCTAGAGCGAGAATATCAATATAATCCCGATAGTTTAAATAGCTTACTCAATAAAGAATCGGGTTTAAAGGGAATTTCGGGTATTTCTGGGGATATGCGGGCAATTACCACGGCGATGGCCGAAGGCAACCAGAGGGCAAAATTAGCATTTGAAATGTATATTCATCGTCTGAAAAGTTTAATCGGATCGATGATCGCTTCTCTGGAGGGGTTGGATGTGTTGGTATTTACGGCAGGAATCGGCGAAAATTCAGCTTTAGTACGGGAAAAAGCCAGTCAAGGCTGGTCTTTTTTGGGTTTAGAGTTAGATTTAGCTAAAAATGCCGCTCGTCCCCGGGATGAGGATATCGCCACCGAGACATCTAAAGTGCGAGTGATGGTAATTGCTACGGCGGAAGATTGGGCGATCGCACGAGAATGCTGGCATTTATCCCCATAGATCCTTACCTTTGGCCATTCTCTTTTGGCTTTTCCGCTGCGGGAATCTCCATAATTGGATGGTTGAGAGCAATCATCAAATGGTCTCCCTCTTGGCTAATACTGCCCGGACTGCTCGCCATTTGGGAGAGGGGATCATTGCGTTCGGAGACGAAGTAGGAGCCAATAGCGATCGCCATAGCCGTTAAAATTGCGCCACCATAAACACAATATTGCCGACGACGCTGACCATCGACTTTTCTGAACACCTGTTCTGCCAATCGGTCGCTGGCAATAGTAACCGGTGCGGGAATCTGCCTTAAATTAGTTTGTAATCCCAAGAGCTGCCGATAGAGTTTTTTAGCGGCAGCATCATGGTCTAACCAATGCTGAACTAGCTTCCTTTCCTCTACCGTTACTTCGTTATCAATATAGGCGCTAATTAAATCAAAACGATCAGCTTCTTCGTTATCCTCATCTAAGAACAAAATATCCTCGGTTGCGGAGTTGCAATCGCTGTCATCGTGACGTAACAAAGACTTGATCCATTGAACGTCTTCGGGTTGATAATTATTCATGGTTGACCTCGACCAGAAGCGATCGGTATGCAATCACTTTTCACCAGCACGGAGCTAGTTAAATTTAACGACTCCTCACTTCGGCCGTTAGTGCCGAATCACCACAATATTCTTTAGCCTTCTGTAAAATAGGGCTGTAAAACAGATTGTAATTTAGCGCGAGCGCGAGCAATCCGAGATTTAACAGTTCCTAAAGAAACTCCCGTGATCTCGGCAATTTCTTCGTAGGCCATGCCTTCAATTTCTCGGAGAATAATAGTTGTCCGAAAAGCTTCTGGTAAATCAGCGATCGCCGCTTGTAATTGATCGTAGAATTCGTGGGTGGTGAGATGTTCATCGGGACTGGGGTAATCGGACTCGATATCCCAATCGATTTCGCCATCTTCCACGCGTCGGGGAGCATCGAGGGAAATGGGGTGATTAACCCGCTTGCGTTTCCGCAATTCGTCGTAAAAAAGATTAGTAGCAATGCGACTTAACCAACCGCGGAACTTGAGGGGTTCATGGAGACGGTTAATATTGCGATAGACGCGAATCCAGACCTCTTGAGCCAAATCAGCGCGATCTTGCCAATCGGGAGCCAAATGATAGAGTAATTTATCAACATGAGCCTGATAGCGCCGCAGCAGTTCCGCAAAAGCTGCCCGATCCGGCTGACACCCTTCCTGACAGCGTGCAATTAGATCGTAGTTGGAGAGTTTGTCAGGGGACACGGGGTTTTGAGACTTTTTGGCCTCAAGTGACCAAGATGCTGGAATCGATTGACTCATGGGATTTCCTCAAGGGTATAAGCTCCTCACTCAGAGGTTGAGGACGGGAGAAGTCAGTAAAGGTTCCCGAAAATAAATAATTTTTTTCCCATGTTTTGATTCTAACTGATCGAACCGAGTTCCTGGACTGAGATTTGCTCGGGGCATTCAATGTTTGACCTTCTCGTTCGACTACGGGGCTGAAAACCTTACTAAGCAGTTATTTCAGCCACTGCATCCCTATTTGATGCCTAAACAGTTCCCACCTATGAGAAACGCTGTCACCGCCATCGAGAGCTAATTAGAACAAAATTACTAGACAAAAACAACCCACCAGAAAAAGGGGAAATAGCTGAAAAGCTTATGTAGCAAGGAATAGAAAAAAGATCAAAAAATTTTGCCAAAAGGGGTTGACAAACCAGGGGAAGTTAGATACATTGGTAAATGCGCGGTTGAAGCAAAGCGAAAGCGAAGCGAAACAAACGACGCTGGAACCTAGACAAAACAATAGTTTGAAAGCCAAGCAAAAAAAGCCTCGTTTAGAAGCAATTCTATAACAAAA
>NZ_JADBUZ010000158.1:0-7103 GCF_020245305.1 Microcystis sp. M20BS1
CCGCAGAAACCGTTAATGGAATTAACCAAGTCCTCTTGAGGAATACATCACAAAACCTTCTATATATATGGAATTTAGATAGCAATTGGAGTTGGCAATCTTCCCAGGGAGGGTGGGGATTAAACTCAACCCAAGCTTTCATCCAAGAAACCAACTTTCAACAAGACTTTAACGGTGATAATCAGATTGGTAATCCCTCCCCAAGTAGTCTAGTTGGTGGCTTAGGTAATGATATTCTAGTGGGTGGCGCCGGTAACGATACCCTCAATGGTGCTGCTGGAATCGATACTTTAACTGGTGGGACGGGGACAGACATCTTCATCTTCCAATTTGGTCAGTCCACCGCAGCAGCCCTAGACCGAGTTACGGATTTTGCTATTGGTGATGATAAAATTGACCTGCTTAGTCAAGCTGGTGCGGCAATTAATGCCCCGGTCGCTTTTACCCGGGCAACAGATAGCACCACGACCAATATTAACACCATTGTTACTAACGTCTTTACCGATGCTGATGGGGCAACAGCCGGAAATCAAGCTCTCGGAATTAACAGTGCTGTTTTAGTGCGGGATAATAGTTCTTCTACTTACCTAATTATCAACGATGGTACAGCAGGCTTCCAAAGTGCTAATGATTTGGTGATTAATCTGACTGGGTTAACGGGTAGTTTACCGGCGCTCGGCTCTATTGCAGTCAATAGTTTCTTTGTCTAGATTAATGGGGGGGATTAATTCTCCCCTTTTAATGCTCCCGTTCAAGTAATTTTGATACAAAAAAAGTTAAGAGGCTCTTCTCGACTTTGTGTTATAAGTAGCTGGTTATAGCGTTTTTCAGTCTGCTGAGGTACCAAAGTTATGGGTTTTAGGCAAAAGGCAAGAGGCAAAAGGCAAAAGGGAAGAAAAACAAGTGTACCTCACTAGCTTAGGAAACGCTATATAATTAAATTAAAAATGGATTTTGCCTCTGATCCCCCCTTAGTCCCCCTTGATAAGGGGGGCATCTGATAATTTTTAACGCCTACCTACTTAATTTTTGCTTATGAAACAACCATGAAATACCTATCAAGCAAGACTTTTAGGGCTATTTTGACGTTCGGCGATGACTTCGGCGTGAGCTTTTGTCGAACGCTCAGTCGAGCGGGGGAAGAAACTAGAAAATAAGCTAAGACGCATTTAAACCGCTTATTCTTAGATTAGCCGAACCTCCCCCAATCGCTTTACTGTTGCCTTTTGCCTCTTGCCTTTTGCCTCGTCTCAACAAGCAATTTAAATTACGGAACAGCTTATCAGTATAGACCTCGTTTCCACACATAAACCAGAAGAACCCAAATACTGATGGGCAGTCAGGAGTTTAAACTTGTGGAGAGACTGTCAGACTCGTTGGGATTCGTCTCAAAAAGCAGGTTTCTGTGAAGCAAGAATCTCCCATCACACAGCTTGGCATTGTGATGGCGAGAGTGTCACAATTGTGTTCAATTACTCGTCATCCCAGTCATGCCTTCCAGCGGTCAAGTGAAATCGATTTTTTTTCTGATCCTCTTTCTCCTCAGTATTCTAGGGGGTATTCTACTGGCTTCGCTACTTCAACAACCAGCGATCGCCCAATCTCCCTCCTCGGATACATTGCTAAATCGTTATCAAATTGGAGAGCAAACCTATCTAGAAAATTGTGCCACCTGCCATATTGCCATTCCTCCCAGCATCCTACCGAGTCAAACTTGGAAAAAAATCCTAGAAAATCCTAATTCTCACTATGGTATCCGTTTAAAACCAATTGTCGGCATTACTCAGCGTCTTATCTGGGATTATCTCAGTTATTCTTCCCGCCCTCTTAGGGAGACTACTTTTGTTCCCCTCCTAATTGAACAGTCCAGTTATTTAAAGGTTTTGCACCCTAGGGTCAATTTACCCACTCCTCTCGGTCACACCACCTGTGTCACCTGTCATCCCAACGCTTCCCGCTACGATTATCAAACCCTTACCCCCATCTGGGATGATGCAGCCTAATCAGTTATCAGTTATCAGTTATCAGTTATCAGTTATCAGTTATCAGTTTTCAGTTTTCAGTTTTCAGATGTGAGTTTTTAGTTCACTGATTACTGTTTACTGATCACTGAGAGGGGGTGCAGTGAGGGTGATTTCGCCGATTTGGTCAGCTTTACCCATTAATTGGGCAGGGTTGTCGTTAAGAGAGATTTTAACAGCACCAGCATTGCCCGATCGAATATTTAAACTCTTTTGGGCTGTCCAAGTTCGTTTGGTCCCGGGTTGGAGATTGCCTTCGTGGACTTTTTTGCCATCGGCAATTACCCTTACCCAAGTGGCCTGTTCAATAGTTACTTCGGCTGAGAGGGGAACTTTTGGCGGAGGAGAAGGGGAAGGAGAGGCTACCAGCGCAGGAGGGACTACCGGTGCGAGGGAACCCACGGGGGAAGGAGAGGGAGTAACGGCAGGGGGATTAGAGAGAGGGGGACGGAGGAAAAGATAGCCAATACCACAAAATATGCCCGCCAGTAAGCCTAACCAGAGATATATCCCGAAAAAGGTCGATTTAGCTGGTTGGGGGCTAGTTTCTGGGGCCGAGTTTTCTGGTTTCACTCGTTCCGCTTTTGGGGCAGCCGGTTCAGCCTTGGGGATGGGGGTAGCTTTTGTGGGCAGTGTTTTCGGGATAGTTACCTCTTGAGCTAATTGTTCCGCACTAGGAGACAAGCGATCGGCTAAAGCTTTACCATCAATTTTTAGGGCATCACCGTAGCGTTTAATAAATCCCTTGACATAAATTAATTCTGGTAATTTCTCCCAATTCCCCGTTTCCAACGCTTCTAGCATTGGCAATCTAATCATCGTCACGGCGGCGATATCGTCTATGCTCAGGCAGCTTTCTTCTCGTTTTTGACGTAAATAAGTCCCGATTTCCTTGATTTGTTCGGCTTGTAGGGGACTGAGTTGACTCATAATTCCAGTCATAATCTATACCAACTTAGATGATAATCTCGATTTTGTTATTTTGGGATAATCTGTTCTCTAGAAGTTCCCTTTACTTTGTCGTCATTACCAGCGAAAAGGTTGCAAAAACCAGCAAAAATCGGCAATACTTGCCAAAGTTAAGTTTTTTATTTCAGGGTGACTGCACTGGCTGGTCAGTACATACATTTGTTCTTAATGCTTGTTTTTCTCGAACTCTCATCTGATCGCTAATTATGACCTTTATTCCCCATCCCGACACCGCCCCCCTTAATCTTACCTGTGCCGTAGTCACGGTGAGTGATACTCGTACCCCAGAGACGGATAGAAGTGGCCAAATAATTCAAGAGTTACTAACTCGATCGGGTCATGATATCGGCCTATACTTAATTATCCCCGATGAACCCTTACAAATTCAAGCAATTTTACCAGAGATTAGCAATCAAAATCAGATAAAAGTCTTAATTCTTAATGGGGGGACGGGTATTGCTCCTAGAGACACTACCTACGATGCTTTAGTACCTTTATTAAGGATTACTTTGCCCGGTTTTGGCGAATTATTTCGTTATCTTAGCTATCAGGAAATCGGCTCCCGTGCCATGGCATCGAGGGCAATAGCTGGGGTTTATCAAAACTTATTAGTCTTTTCTCTCCCTGGTTCCACTAATGCCGTTAAATTAGCCCTAGAAAAACTGATTCTTCCTGAAATTTTACATCTGGTTAAACAGATGAATGGATAATTTATTGAGATTTTATCTTGTCTGAAATTTCTTGAAAAGATACATCCCAAAAATAGCTGGCCAGATTCACTGCGCTTAACAGTTTAGGAATTCCTTCACTTAGACTAGCAAAACCTTGATTGTTAATCTGGAGAAGATCGATAGTAATCGCAAAAGTTAAAAGTGCTAAAGCAATGATTAAAATTTGGTAATAAGTTTGTCCTATTCGCCGCCAAAATGCTAACCCATAAATCAGAATTGCGAGGGCATAAACAGAGATAGTTAAGAATTTGGGAATATTAAAATAGAGGAGAATGATATGAATTCTGAAGATTTCATTGATGGCAAAAAGCCCCGTTACTATACCAGAAAAAAGTAAAAAATTGTCAGAATTATTGAAACTTGTCTTGCGGGACAATAAAGCATAACTAAAAAGGCAAACAATCGGAGGTAAACAACAAAGAAACTGAAAAGAATGGGTTAATAAACCAGCGATCGGAGTTGGGGGAGTAGCGGGAGGATAAAACAAAAGACTAGAGGGTAATTCTGCCCGATCAACCCCAGCAATCAAAGCTAAAATCAAGAGGAGAACGACAAGATTTATTTTCAGAAAATGCTGTTTTCGTGAGGACATAAGTATAACAGTTGATAATTGTGCCTATTAATCACGGTATAATTCACAAAGTGCCGCTTTCTACCCGCTCAATCTAAATAACGAAGCGCCAAGCATTTCCCTGATTGTGTTAAGGACAATTTTCTCGGTTTTCTATGCTCGATCAAAAAGAACTTTTGTGTTTATTACAATTGGCTAGTCCCATTTTACCCGTGGGGGCCTATAGTTATTCTGAAGGGCTAGAAACCCTCGTCGAAAAGGGGATTATCTCCAATAGTGCCACCTTGAATGATTGGTTAGAGCGATCGCTTTGTCAAGGCTCGATTCGCTTAGAAGCGGCTGTTTTGCTAAGGGTATATCGTTGTTTTTGTCAAGAAGATTTTACAAAACTTAATTATTGGGACAATTGGTTATCGGCAACGCGGGAAACGGCCGAATTAAGACAACAAAGCTGGCAAATGGGGCGATCGCTGTTAAACCTATTGCGGGAGTTAGCACCGGCCAGAGATAATCTACCGGAACAGGCTAATTATGCCACCGCCTTTGCGATCGGGGCAAGTCATTGGCAAATTGGGGAAGAATTAGCGGTTTTAGGCTATTTACACAGTTGGGCAAGTAATTTAATCAATGCAGGACTGCGTTTAATTCCCCTTGGACAAACCCTAGGACAAGCGCTTCTGATCGGTTTACAGCCCAGTTTATTAACAGCAACAGCAGATATTATCAGTTTAGCCGATGAAAACCTGACCAGTTGGAGTTGGGGGCTAAGTTTTGCCAGTATGAACCACGAAACCCAGTATAGTCGTCTATTTCGCAGTTAGCAATTTAGGGAGAAAAGCAGGAGAATGACTTAAAAACCAAATAAGGTATAGTATGATTGAAAAAAATCTTAAGTCCTAGTTCTCACTTTCTGAGTGACGGAGGGTTTTAAGGAAAGATGCGAACACTTTACCTAGCCACAGTGTACCAATGTTTAGTCAATCAGAAAAAATTCCCGTTTCGGTGTTAATTCCCGCCAAAGACGAGGAATCTAACCTTCCCGCTTGTTTAGAGAGTGTTGCTAGGGCTGATGAAGTGTTTGTCGTCGATTCCCAAAGTATCGATCGCTCGATCGAAATATCTACCAACTATGGGGCTAATGTAGTCCAATTTTATTTTAATGGTCGTTGGCCGAAAAAGAAAAACTGGTCCCTTGATAACCTGCCTTTTCGCAATGAATGGGTATTAATCGTCGATTGTGATGAGAGAATCACCCCCGAACTATGGGACGAAATCGCCACCGTGATCCAAGATCCCAACTATAACGGTTATTATCTCAATCGTCGCGTCTTCTTCCTCGGACAATGGATCCGTTATGGTGGCAAGTATCCCGACTGGAATCTGCGTTTATTTAAACATAAGTCGGGCAGATATGAGAATTTAAACACGGAAGATATACCCAACACGGGAGATAACGAAGTTCATGAACACGTTATCCTCGATGGCAAGGTGGGCTATCTAAAAAATGATATGCTGCACATCGATTTCCGCGATATCTATCATTGGTTAGAAAGACATAATCGTTATTCCAACTGGGAGGCCCGGGTTTATTACAATATTCTCACGGGTAATGACGAAAGCGGCACGATCGGAGCGCACCTCTTCGGTGACGCGGTGCAGAGAAAACGTTTTTTAAAGAAAATTTGGGTAAAACTGCCCTTTAAACCGCTGCTGCGCTTTATTCTCTTTTATTTTATCCGTCTCGGTTTCTTGGATGGCAAAGCTGGTTATATCTACGGTCGTCTTTTGAGTCAGTATGAATACCAAATTGGGGTTAAATTGTACGAATTACGGAGATTTGGCGGTAAATTAAACGTTAATACCCATGTTAATCCCCCGATTAAACCCTCGGAACCTCAACCGGTAGAAATGATTAAATAGGTCCTATGTCCCCAGAAATCCGCACCGATGAGGAAGCATGGCTAGATCTGCGTACCTACGATCAATCTTGGTTCGATCGCGGTCGTTCTAATCCAATTATCCTACTTTGGTGGTTAGTGCAGGGAATTCTTTTTCCCCTCAGTTTGCATCAGATGGATAGCTTTCGCTGCGCTGTTTTGCGGCTATTTGGGGCTAAAATCGGCCTTGGGGTGAAAATTCGCCCGACGGTAAGGGTGACTTATCCCTGGAAAGTGGCGATCGGCGATTATAGTTGGATCGGCGATGATGTGGTGATTTATAGTTTAGATAATGTTACCATCGGCAGTCATTGTGTGATTTCTCAAAAATGCTATCTTTGCACTGGCAGTCACGATCCCGGCGATCGCTCTTTTGGCTTAAAAACCACTCCCATCCTCATCGGTAATGGTACATGGATCGCAGCCGATTGTTTTTTGGCTCCGGGGGTAAAAATTGGCTCTAATGTTGTTATTGGGGCAAGAAGCAGCGTATTTGCCGATATTCCTGCTCAAAAGGTCGCTTGGGGTAGTCCCTGTCGTCCTCAATACGATAGAAAGATGAATTCTTATAGTAGTTAAGCTAAGAGGCATTTTTGGCGGTCTTCCGCTCGCTTTTGTCCCACTGTTTCCCACGGGACATATTAAGCTGTTCGTAATTTAATTAGCATTTTTATCGATTTTTGTCAAGATATATTTGACACAATTTATTAGAAAAAGGGTTTATAATTAAAGAGGGCGAATGCAATTCGCCCCTACAATAATATTATTATTATTGTGCCAATGGTAGGGGCGCATCGCGTGCGCCCAGAATGTCCTAAGTAGGTAGGCACAATTATTTGGGCGAATGCAATTCGCCCCTACAATAATATTATTA
>NZ_JADBUZ010000159.1:0-9836 GCF_020245305.1 Microcystis sp. M20BS1
GCTAACGAAAGAATTAGGGATAGGAGCGAGCTTACTAGGAATTATTATTAATAAGTGAGAGATGGTGCGGCGAACTTTTTAGAGCTAAAACCATGAAAAGCTTATGATATATGGATTTCAGCCTTCTTGTCCCCCTTTCAGATGATAGAGGACATAGCTGACAGGGGGACAAGACATCTCAAAGCGTTGTCCACAAAGGTTTTTAGGCTCCTCAGTTACAAATAGATACATCCCTTTCAGCCAAAAAGCTAACGAGAGAATCAGGGATTTGGGCGAGCTTATTAGAAATCTTTATCAACAATGGGGAGTGATCTGCATCGAACTTTTTCGCTCGAACACCCCAAAAAGCTTATGCTGTAAGGAGTTCAGCCAGCTTGTCCCCCTGTCAGCTTTTTATGTATGTTGGCTTATTATGTGGAATGGCATTTAAAACAGTGCTTGGCTCCTTTGTTATTTGAGGATGAAGAAATTGATGATGGTTCTCTGAATGTGATTAAAGCGAGTCGCAGTGAATCCGCTCAGTCTAAAGAGAGAAAAAAACGGAATCAAGAGGACTTTCCTGTGCATAGCTTTCGGACTTTGTTGGAAGACTTGGGGACGATTTGCTTGAATACAGTGGAATGTATGATTAGGGAGGGAAGTTATCGTTTTTCTAAGATAACTCGACCGACTAAACTGCAACAAAAAGCGTTAGATTTATTGGGAGTTTCCCTGATTTGTACCCAGTAACGGGGCGGCGGAAATTCTTTTAATCCCTTCTACAGCACAGGTTATGGCTTTTTGTCAACGGGGAAGTCCAGTAATACGGGGTAAAATTCAATGGGATTGCGAATTTCATTTCACGAGTCTTCAGGCTTTTGAGGTGATAGTACACCCAAAGTTGCCCCAAAAATCCCCCTTTAAAATGTTCTTTAAATCCCTAAAAGGCTTGCTCTAAAACTGAGAATTGCTGTCACTGCGGCGAAAAAAAACCGAGCCGGACTCCCTAAAGACGTGGAAAAGAACGGCCACTGTGAGAGAGTAGTATCCATCGTCTCAGTCTTGAGATGCTCTGAAACTATGCACGACCACTGCTTGAGATATTTGTTTTTCAGCATTGCCTTTCACGACGCTCCTCTAAATCTCTAGCTTGATGTTCTCACCTTGAGTGTGTGACTGCTCACCTCTTTATAATAAACCTACACCTGTCAGGGAGAAGGGAGGGGGGAGAAGGGAGAAAAAAGCTGATCGATTAGTGATCACTGATCAAGTCTCCTTCGGTGCTATGATCAAGGATGTAAAGTTTTATCAACACTACCTTAAACAAGCTCTCAAGAGAGGATATAAAGAACAACAGATGGCTTACACACTTCCCCCTTTACCCTACGATTACACTGCCTTAGAGCCTTGCATCACCAAAAGCACTCTAGAATTCCACCACGACAAGCACCACGCCGCTTATGTCAATAACTATAACGGTTTGGTCAAAGATACGGAACTCGATGCTCTCTCTTTAGAAGAAGTTATCGTTAAGGTTGCTGGTGATGCTTCTAAAGCTGGGGTTTTCAACAATGCCGCCCAAGCATGGAATCATAGTTTTTATTGGGACTGCATGAAACCGGCGGGTGGCGGTGCGCCTACTGGTGCTTTAGCCGCTAAAATTAACGCAGATTTCGGCAGTTTCGAGAAATTTGTCGAAGCTTTCAAAACCGCCGGCGCGACTCAATTCGGTAGCGGTTGGGCTTGGTTGGTTCTCGATAACGGTACTCTCAAAGTCACCAAAACCGGCAACGCTGACAATCCTTTAACCGCCGGACAGGTTCCCCTCTTAACTATGGATGTGTGGGAACACGCTTATTATCTCGACTACCAAAATCGTCGTCCCGATTACATCAGCGACTTTTTAACCAAGTTGGTTAATTGGGATTTCGTGGCTGCTAATTTAGCGGCGGCCTAAAAATTTGGCTCAGTTAATCAGTTATCAGTTATCAGTTATCAGTTATCAGTTATCAGGGGTTGGCGAGCAGAGAGAAACCATCCATAGGTTGGAGGTTAATACTACTCTTAAAACTGGCAAATCTCTCTAATATTAATTATCCTTAAAATAGATAACCAGAAAAAACTTTTTTAACATCGATCGCGCTTGTTGCACAATGGAACAACCTGTCAGTTGGATTATTCCCCGTCATCCCCGTCCCGATTATCCCCTGTTTGTATTTTTACCCGGAATGGATGGCAGCGGCCAACTCTACCATCGTCAGATTAAAAACCTTGCTCCTTACTTCGATCTGCGTTGTTTGGCGATTTCCCCGCAATATCTCGGCGATTGGGAGGAATTAAGCGATTGCGTGATTGCTTTATTGGCACAGGAATTAAAGGGACAATCGAGAAAAGTCTATCTCTGCGGTGAGTCTTTTGGTGGCTGTTTAGCCTTGAAAATAGCGACAAAATCACCAAAATTGCTTAAAAAACTGATTTTAATTAACCCTGCTTCTTCTTTTAATCAAAGACCTCTTTTAAGCTTGGGAATCGGTATCACCCAGATGATGCCCGATTTCATCCATAGCGGCTCGGCACTAACTATTTTACCCTTTCTGGCCGCTCTGGGTCGAATATCCCGGGAAGATCGCCGCTCTCTCCTCAAAGCCATGCAATACGTCCCACCGAAGACGATTAGCTGGCGTTTATCCCAGTTACAACGGTTTCAGGTTAGTGCCAGCGAGTTAAAAAGTCTGCAATTGGAGGTGTTAGTGATAGCCAGTCAAGGAGATCGACTCTTACCATCGGTAGCGGAGGCTAAACGCCTAATTCAGCAGTTACCCGCCGCAAAATTAACAATTCTGCCCCATAGTGGTCACGCTTGCCTACTGGAAACCGATATTCACCTCAAAGACATTCTTCATCACCATGCTTGTCTCCCCCGAAGCTTACCCGCAAAAAGTCACTGAGGATGGTTCTTATACCTTTTTTTCGACCGAATTCGGCGAATGTTATCATTCTACCTCCGGGGCAAGGGAAGAAGCCGAGAAAAAATTTATCCTCTCCAGTCGTCTGGCAGCAAAAGCAGACCAGAGCAATAATCTGAAAGTTCTTGACATTTGTTACGGCTTAGGGTACAATGCCGCCGCAGCCTTGGCGGCCATTTGGCGAGTTAGGGGGGATTGTCGGGTAGAATTATTAGCGTTAGAAAGCGATCGAATGGTTCCCCTAGCAGCTATTAGAGAGAATCTCTTAAATAGTTGGAGTCAACCAATTCCCGAATATTTAAGTGATTTTGCCCATAATCACCGGCTGGACTTGCCTAATCTCACTGCTAAACTGTTAATCGGGGATGCGCGACAGACGATAACCAAGGTGATTGAGGCGGGTTTTCAAGCGGAGGCAATTTTTCTCGATCCCTTTTCCCCGGGTAAATGTCCGCAACTGTGGACGGTGGAGTTTTTAGCTTTAGTGGCCAAATGCCTGAGTCCGACGGGTTATTTAGTCACCTATTCCTGTGCTGCCTCGGTGCGAAGGGCTTTACAATTAGCAGGATTGCAGATTGGAGCCACCGATAGCGTCGGGCGGCGATCGCCAGGGACAATAGCCAGTTTTTTGTCCTTACCCCCATCTCTATCGGCACAGGAACGGGAACATCTGCAAACTAAGGCCGCTATTCCCTATCGAGACGAGACTTTAACCGACCCAGCCGAAGTGATTATACAACGTCGTCGCAGCGAACAGGCTCTCTCTGACTTAGAACCGACTAGCCACTGGAAAAAACGTTGGCAAAGAGCGGTGAGTTCGATCGAAATCTCGGAATGAGATTAATTGGGAAAGAATCCCCGGGCTAAAATTTGTTTGTATTGCTGATGCTGTCTCGGTTCTAGGGTTTGACTAGAGACAATTCTCGCTCGCGTTTTCCGAAAGTCCCACCCTATAGGAGTAATTTCGGGGCTGTCAACCAGAATAACTGACACTTACCTAGGGGATTTTGTTGATTGGGAACCTCTAGACCAATTATTCCCGCTTTTTTGACCGATAATTTTCCTTGAAACTTGCCCCAAACTAGCATTTCCGTCCAATAGCCTAAATCCGGTTCGTGGCCCACCAGTGCAATCGCGTTTTCCTCTCGCTGATAGTCGGACTTTTGCCACCACTGCACCCAATCTTGAATATTGCCATTGGGCGATAGGGGATTAAATTGCTCAATTTTACTGCTTAAACCCGCTTTTTGCAAAATTTCGGCGGTTTGCACGGCACGCACCAATGGGGAAGTGAGAATTAGGTCAAATTTCACCCCCAACTGTCCTAATCTTTGGGCAACTTTAGCAGTTTTTGCCTTACCTTCCTCGGTTAAAGGACGTTCCCTATCGTTGAGATAATCCTCCGATTGTCCTGCTAATCCATGACGCACAAAATAAAGTTTCATATCAGTGTCGGGTCGGTCTTGGCGATGATAATAGATAGCTGAGGTCTGATACTTAGGTGCGAATTACCTTTTCATCGGGGTTAACTAGATGGGAAAGTTTTTGTTTGATTTGGGTGTCATACATTTCCCACTTAAGTTTAGCGTATTCGGCATTATTATTAAAACCACCGAGGAAACCGATAGGAATTTCAAAACCTCCGGCCATATAACGGCCACCACCAAAAAAGCGACCTTGGTTATCTTGTCCGAAAGCTTCCTTGAGAAATTCATCGGGATCTAGGGTAATTTTACTGGTACGCATAGAACCAATGACTAACTCGATATCCTCATCTTCATCGTGAACGATACCATAAACTAAAGCCGTGTGAACATTTTCTTCTGTCACCAAAAAATCGGCAGCCTGGGGAATCGCATCTCGGTCATCATAACGCAAATAACCGACCCCGGCGATCGAATAATTATTTTTAATAATACGGTTTTTTAAGGCTCGTTCGATCACATCCATCACCCGTCGGGATCTGGCCGATTGCAGGACAGCGTTTAATAATTGAGCATCGTAGAAACGACTGAGATAACCAGCAGCAATAAATTCACACTCTTGCGCTTGCATTAAATTATTCGTGTCTGATCGCAATCCGTGCATCAAAGCTGTGGCACACTTAACATGGACGGTATCGCTAGTATTAAAATTCAGTAACCCTTTTTGGATATATTGGGTTAACATCGTCGCTGTTGCCCGGATTTGGGGACGAATATCAACAAATTCCGCCTCTAGATCCCCTTGGCGAGTATGATGATCAATCACGGCAATAACGGGAATTTTTGCCTGTTTAACCAGAGTGGTTAACTGACTATTGGTTCCCTGACCATCGACGAAAACACAACCCTGATAAACCGAAAGATCTCTATCCTTGAGGGTATGGACTCCCCAACGTTTAGCCGGTAAACCTGTTAGTTTTACCAAAGCGACATTTTCCTGATGGGAGAGAGTACCCGCATAGACTATATCACAGTGAATATCGTACTGTTCGGCGATAATTTGATAGGCCCAGGCACTAGAAAGAGCATCGGGATCCGGGAAATCCTGCATCACCACAATTTGATTTTCGCCCCGGTGATTTTCCAAAGTACGTCGCAGGCGATCAATTAGGGAAATAAGTAGGGTATCATTACTAACCGTGACTGGAGGAAGGGGACATACTGCCGACGGTTCCCCTAACACTATATCGGTTTCGAGGGACTTGGCAGGAACTAGACTCAGTAATTCAGCCATCATTTTTAGAAAAGTTTGCTTAAGGGTAGATTCAGTCGGGATTTTTTGAGCTAATTAATTCTAGACGATATTCTGGCTCGATCGGTTCATCTCAAATATTAAGCTTTTCTTGCCCCTAGCTCCCCACTGTCGGGCTATAACTCTAGTCTATCAAAAGACCTTTCCTGTTTGTTCTGGGAGAGCGGTTAGGAGTGAGGGCAATTAACCATCGCTGCCATTACCTGTGAAAATAGATAATTTAGATAGTCAACGCCTTACCATTAATCATGGATAAACCGATAGATATTGAAGTAGTTAGAACTGAAGCACTAAGAAAGCTAGGCAGAAATATAGTTAATTTTTCAAAGATTGAAGGTATTTTAAAGTATCTACTTTCAGTTAGTCAGATTGAGAGATTATCAACATCAACTCGTAACCAGTTCGTTGACAGTCATGAGAGATTTCGTAAGCGCCCATTAGGTCAACTGGTTAAGGAATTACATAACACTGTGCTAGTGGATGATAGTCAGTCTGAACCTCAACTAGACTCTTCTGAGTTAGGTATGTCTTTGTCATTTAAGGTTACCTATAGTGACTCAGATTTCTTAAATGCTCAGAAACAGGCTCTCTCAGACATTGTGGCGGAACGAAACAAGCTGATTCATGAAGATTTAGCGCTACTCGATACTAGCTCTATAGAAGACTATTATAAGTTAATCAGTCTTTTGGATGAACAAAACCCTCGATTATTAACTCATCTTGAAGAGCTTGGGTGGATGCTAACCTCATTTATAGAGGGAATAAAAGACCTTCAAGAATTCATTAAATCACCAGACTTTCACCAGTTTATACACTCTAGCCAATCCGATGCCTAACAAGTGCGTGTACAGGGAACGGCGGCAGACACTATCGGTTATGATGCAGACAGTTGGTCACACCCTGTCCCCAGGAAAAACTTTTTCAGCAGACCCTAGCTATTATACCGATAGGACGGGTTGGCCGGTAGAAATGGCTTTTTCGACGATATCGGCGGCCATTTTCACTCCTCCAGTCTTCTGTAGTGCTTTTTGCATTCTCAGGGCATTTTCTCGGTAACTGGGGACGGATAAGACCTTTTCAATCGCCTTTCGTAAACGGGGAACTTCTAGACGGGAAATCGGAATCACTTCCCCTGTCCCCGACCATTTTATCCGAGCAGATACCCCCGGTTGGTCGTTAGTGATGGGAATGGCCACCATCGGTACAGCTTGGGCAAGGGATTCTAGGGTAGTATTTAAGCCTGCGTGGGTGATAGTAAGAGAGGCTCTGGTTAAAAGCTCTAATTGGGGAGCGTAGGGAACAACTAGGGCGTTTTTGGTGGTTATTTGAATGTTAGAGTCGGTATTGCCCAAGGATAAAACTAATTGTACCGGCAAATCGGCACAGGCTTCGGCGATCGCATTAAAAGTCGATTGTAGGCGAGTTTGAATTGTACCAAGGGAAGCATAAATCAAGGGTTGTCCGGTTAATTTTTCGTAGGGAAAAGGAATCGGTTTTCTGGTGGAGGAATCGTGAAAGGGGCCGGTAAAGTGGAAGTGAGCGGGTAAATTTGGCCGAGGAAACTCGAATTCGGCAGGTTGTTGGCTAATTTGGGCAATGGGTGAATAGCGTTGATTGATGTTTTGATAGGGAATTAACCCCCATTCTTGACGTTGCCGGTTGATTAACTCATTCAGAGGACGAGTCAGAGAGTCAAGGAGTTTATAGCCAAGTTTATTGCGAATAACCCCGATAAATGAGGGATTATAGTCCCAAGTAGTCATAAAGGGCGGAATAAGCGGGTCACGATTTAAAACCAATGCCCCAGCAAAACTGACAAAGGGAATAGCTAATTTTTCTGCGATTGTACCCCCTGAGGGGGAGACTTGATCGACAATTAGGGCATCAATTCCCAAGCGACGCATCTCTTGAGGGATAGTTTCAAAGAGGGCAGCGGTAGAATTAGTCACTGATTGTACCGTGCGTCGGACGGCGGCTGTTCCCCGTAATTGACCAATTTCGGCTAAATTTTGGGCTGATGTGCCTTTCGGATATTTGTCGGGTGCAATTGCCTGAAAATTTAACCCGGCTGCTTGCACCATTTCTTCACCATCAAGAGTTAAAAAACAGGTAACTTTATGACCGCGTTTTTGTAACTCTTTTCCTAAAGGTAGAAGAGAATAAATATGTCCAGAGGTTGTAGGACAGAGTAAACCAAAATGAGTCATTAAACACCTCCACAGGTTTTCTTTAATTCTTCTAGATTCCAGAATGCTCCACCCAAGGCAGAGAATTGTATTCCTTCAAAGCAGTTACGCACAGCCCCCAAAGCGAGGGGATTAACTAGATAAATAAACGGGACGTATTCCTGTTGAAGTTGTTGAATTTCATTATAGATAACTTTGCGCTTCTCAAAGTCTAATTCTTGGGAACCTTTGACGTATAAATCGGCGATTTTTTTCTCCCAATCCGCCGCTTGCCAGCCTTGAATCGGCGGGCTGCCGGGTTGAGGTTGTTGGTTAAAAGCGTGGAGATTTCCATCTACATACCAAATATTAGGGGCGTGGGGTTCATTATCGCCGGTAAAACCTAAAATATGTGCTTCCCAATCTAGACTATTACTTAGTTTATCAACTAAATTGCTAAAAGCGATCGCTTGAAAATCCACTTGAATTCCTATTGCGGCTAAATCATTTTTAATTTGTGCGCCAATTGCTTCCCGGATTTTGTTACCCGCGTTAGTAATCAGGTTAAATCTAACGGGATTATTATCAGCATCGACTAGCAGATTATCACTATTATACTTAAATCCCGCCTCTAATAATAATTCTTTGGCTTTTTCGGGATTGTAATTGTAACCTTTCAGGTTTTTATCGTAAAAAGGCGATTGGATAGAAAGAAAAGAATTTTGTTCTTGTCCTAACCCTCGATAGATATCATCAATCATTCTTTGACGATTAATGCCGTAGGCAATAGCTTGACGGAAATTTAAGTTATTAAACCACCTGGATTTAATTGGCTCTACTAGGGGTTTTCCGTCGCGTTTGCCTTGGTTGAGATTAAAACCGATAAATTGGGTTCCGTAGGCAGGTCCGCCGTTAAAAATAGTAAAATTTCCTCTTTCTTCTTCGGTTTTTAAGAGGGAGAAAAATTCGGGAGTTACCCCAATAGAATCTAAACTTCCCGAACGAAATTGTAGTAAAGTTGTGTCCTGCGATTCAACAATTGCCCAAATTACTGAAGTTATATGGGGTAATTGTTGTCCACGGTCATCTTTTTTCCAATAGTAAGGGTTATTCTCAAAAATAATCCTTTGTCCCGTGATATATTCTTTTAGTTTATAAGCACCATTAAAAACAATTTTATCGGGAGGAGTATCTAACCCCCAAGTGGAGAGAAATTCTAACCTACCATCGGGGCTTTTTTTCTGAATAGTTTTTTCTAAAGCGTGTTTAGGTAAAATCGGTGAACTGACAGCATCTAAAAAAGGAGCAAAAGGTTCGGGTAGTTTAAATTCGATTCGGCGATTATCTAGTTTAGTGATAACTGGAAATTCTTTTTTTAATCCTATTCTTAAACTATCGCGGTAGTTGTTGGGAATATCAGGATTTAGATATAAATCTTTATAGGTAAAAACCACATCATCAACGGTTAAGGGTTGACCATCCGACCATTTTAAACCCTCTCTCATAGTAAAAATAATGTTCAAATTATCATCGGAAATTGTCCAAGATTCTGCCAGGACTGGTTCTTTTTTGCCAGTAATGGGATTTTCTGTTAATAGTCCTTCGTAGGTTAAACCAAAAATATTCGGGGATTCGGCCGATAAAACAGCATTAAAGGTTTTTGGGTCACTTAATACCGATATGACCACTTGATTGCGTCTAACTTGATTACCACAAGCAGTTAGGGAAATCAGCAATAAACAAGAAATTAAAAATACCGTTAATCTGCGCCAAAATTTCACCATAATCTTTAATATTTTTCTGTCCGACTATTTAGAAGTAAAGACCTTGTCTGGCTATATAGGGTTTACTGAATAAATCTAAAAACCTTGTTGGGTAAGACTTTTAGACTTTTTGTCAATCAAAAAGTACCAGGTATGGGAGTGATCAGGGGGAAAATCCCTGGACTTTTTCCCTAAAAATTAGGTAATTGGCCACCTCAAAACCGGTA
>NZ_JADBUZ010000016.1:0-13892 GCF_020245305.1 Microcystis sp. M20BS1
CATTCTAGCAAATAGAGAGAATTCTTGTCCATTAAGAAATGTTACAAATTACATGGGTACATTAAGAAAAGTTAAGGGGCGTATCCATTGATGGATAAGGGTTTTCGGCTATTGTAGTATATATGTATGGGGTAAGTTCAGGTATCAGGATTGTACAACGATTTTTCGCGGGATATTGAAAAGCATAGACACTATTAATAATAATTCTCAATAGTTACCTCGGTCATAAGGATCAAAGCCTTGCTGGACAAGGCATCGACGCACCTCAACGAAAACTCTAGATTTTCAGCCATTGTGTCTAACCCGCGAAAAATGTTGAGAACCCCCCCATTCCATCGGCATGAAACAATAACCCACATTCCGCACCCTAAAGTGTCACATTGAAAATTTTATCTAAATCGTCAAAACGATTGCCGGCTCTGAATTACAGGCTAATTTGTTTGCCCAGCAGATGCACAATTAGCCCTAAAAATCTGATAGCTCTGATACCAAATTATTGAGATAAACTCTCATTAAGCCAGCGATCACTGGCTAGAGTGTGACACTTCATAATTCTTAATAATCGCTAAAAGTTTTACTATACAAGGGCTAGAGCAACTTTTGATTTCGCTGAAACAATCCACTACAACTAAACTATGGTTTGATAAAAATTATGGTTAGCTTAAATGTCAGAACCCCCTTAATCACAATTTTTGAGGTACCATTATTTTGTCAAGAATCTAGGCTACATAAGTAAAAATGATAACACCTTTAAATGCTAGATAGATTACATACTATTTCCCAAGGAGATAGCAGTATTTGTGTGGCTGTTTTGGATGGGCCTGTTGATCAAGCTCACCCTTGCTTCCAAGGCGCAAACCTTACCTATCTGCCCACATTGGTGCAAGAAGCCGCTAAAGTTGATGGCAGTATGTCCATGCACGGAACTCACGTTGCCAGCATTCTCTTTGGGCAACCCGGTAGCCCCGTTCAGGGAATCGTACCTCAATGCAAAGGCATTATCATACCGATTTTTGCCGATGACCGTCGCCGAACTTCCCAGCTAGATTTAGCTCGGGGAATCGAGCAAGCCGTTCATGCCGGAGCCCACATCATCAACCTCAGTGGGGGTCAACTCACTGACTTTGGTGAGTCCGATGGCTGGTTAAAAAATGCTGTTCGTTTGTGCCGAGAGAATAACGTCTTGTTAGTGGCAGCAGCAGGCAATAATGGTTGCGAGTGTTTGCACGTTCCGGCAGCTTTACCGTCAGTGCTGGCCGTCGGGGCAATGGATGCCCAGGGGAAACCCCTCGACTTTAGCAACTGGGGGGAAGCCTACCAAACTCAAGGCATCCTGGCTCCAGGGGAAGATATTCTGGGAGCCAAAGCTGGGGGGGGAACCCACCGATTAAGTGGAACCAGTTTTGCCACTCCTATCGTTTCTGGTGTCGCTGGGGTATTACTCAGCCTTCAACGGGAACAGGGAGATTCCCCCGACCCCCAAAAAATTCGTCAAATTTTGTTGCAGAGTGCTTTACCCTGTGAACTTGACTTGCCAGAAGAAAGCCGGCGGTGTCTGGCGGGCAAACTTAATGTCTCTGGAGCAATCACGTTACTAAAAGGAGAAAAAATGTCTGAGGAATTTTCGTCTGTGGCGGCATCAGAAGTAACAGCAGCAGGTTGTGGTTGTGGAGGCACGTTGAGTGCTACCCCCCAAGAGCAAACGGCTCCTAGCTTAACTGCTGTGGCTTCCAGTCCATCGGCTGGGGCTGTCCCCAGCGACACTCCCAACTTAAACAACTTAATTCAATCATTCCCTACTGCTGTAACTCAACAACCAACTATGCCCAACTTCACTGCTAATTCCGTTACTGCCAGCCAAGCTCCTAGCGAACTCGCCGAGATGGGTCAGCTTGTTTATGCTCTAGGAACCCTTGGTTATGACTTCGGGACTGAAGCCCGTCGGGACTCGTTTAAACAACTCATGCCTCCCTTTGATTTAGGTGGAGGACTCATGGTTCCCGCCAACCCCTACGACGCCCGTCAGATGGTGGACTATCTAGGGGAAAACATCTCCGAGGCGCGATCGCTGATTTGGACATTAAACATTGAACTGACTCCGGTTTATGCGATTGATCCGGCTGGCCCCTTCGCCGCCGAGTCCTACCGCGCCCTTCAAGAACTCCTGGCGGGTCAAATCCAACCGGAAAACGATGGCGAATATGTTGAACGGGTAAGTATCCCCGGTATTTTAACTGGACGTAAGGTTAAACTCTTCTCCGGTCAAGTCATCCCGGTGATTGAACCCCAAAGCACCCGTGGTCTCTACGGTTGGAAAGTCAACAACCTGGTCAGCGCAGCGATGGACGCGGTACAAGCTGAAGATGGCACTGCTGACGAAGACCGGATTCGCAAAACCTTGGATGGCTTCCTCAACCGCATCTACTACGACCTCCGCAACTTGGGAACCACTTCCCAAGACCGCGCCCTTAACTTTGCCGTCACCAACGCCTTCCAAGCCGCCCAAACTTTCAGCCAAGCGGTAGCCGTTGGCATGGAACTCGATAGCGTTACGGTAGAGAAAAGCCCCTTCTGCCGGATCGATAGCGACTGCTGGGATGTGAAGCTGAAGTTCTTCGACCCGGAAAACAGCCGTCGGGCTAAGAAGATTTTCCGCTTTACCATTGATGTAAGTGACCTAATTCCTGTCACCCTCGGCGAAGTTCGTTCTTGGTCTTCTCCCTACTAAGGAGCCGCACAATTTTAGTGAGAGTGCAATATTAGACCCCACTCTCACTAGGAGATGCAGATGTGTTCAGTTAATTAATACTCTCCATAGGGAGAATCCTAAACTATGCGACTTCCTCTATTATCTCCCCCGATTGAACGTCCCCATTTCATCCAGCCAGCACTGTGTGTGGATCTAGAAAATGGTCGTCCCGAAGATTTGGTGCATATTCGGATGGATCTGCTCCATGCCGCTAACTATAACGATCCTGCAGCCTTTGCCAACCGTAGTTTCAACCAAGTGATGCACTCTAGTGCCAGCCAAAGTTCAGCCAGCCAGGGCTGGGGCGGTTTTGGCAGTATGGCAGGATTCTATTAATGGGCTGCTAATCACTCGCCCTCAGCCAACCCTAAACATACAAGGACACTATGAGCAAGAACAAAACCACAACAACATCCTCGGAAGTCCCCTCTAACCCTGAACCGACCCCGCCTGAACCGAGCAAGTCTGAACCGACGACGATCACAACGCCTGAACCCAAAAAGTCTTACGTTCCCACTTCCCAGACCGGGCTGCAAGATTATTCCTACTGGTGCCAATACGTCAAGGATCAAGCCAAGAAATCAGACAAAGACCCTAAATCCTTCCGGCGCGGTCGCATTTGGGCTTAACCCCTAGCTGCTGCTGCTGGTCTTGTTATCGTCCACTTAATCACTGACTGTTCGTTCTATGCAATCCACCCCACTGCTCCAAATTCAACCCCACTTTCATGTCGAGGTGATCGAGCCAAAGCAAGTCTATCTCCTTGGCGAACAGGCTAACTATGCCCTGACTGGACAGCTTTACTGCCAGATTTTGCCCCTCTTGGATGGGCAACACAGCCGTGAGCAGATTGTCGAGAAACTGGATGGGGAAGTCCCATCAGAATACATCGACTATGTACTCGATCGCCTCGCTGAGAAAGGTTATCTGACTGAGGCAGCCCCGGAACTGTCCTCGGAAGTGGCGGCATTTTGGAGCGAGTTAGGGATTGCACCTCCGGTTGCGGCGGAAGCTTTGCGGCAGCCTGTAACCCTAACCCCTGTGGGCAACATCAGTGAAGTGACGGTTGCAGCCCTGACAACGGCTCTGCGGGACATTGGTATTTCCGTGCAGACCTCAACTGAAGCAGGTTCTCCAACGGCGCTCAACGTCGTCTTAACCGATGACTATTTGCAGCCCGAACTCGCCAAGATTAATAAACAGGCACTAGAGAGTCAACAAACTTGGCTACTGGTCAAACCTGTAGGCAGTGTGCTGTGGCTGGGGCCTGTGTTTGTTCCGGGCAAGACGGGGTGTTGGGACTGTCTAGCTCATCGGCTACGGGGCAACCGGGAAGTGGAGGCATCGGTGTTGCAGCAAAAACAAGCCCAGCAGCAACGTAATGGTCAGTCCGGTTCTGTAATCGGTTGCCTGCCTACCGCACGGGCTACCCTGCCTTCTACCCTGCAAACGGGGCTACAGTTCGCGGCAACTGAAATTGCCAAGTGCATTGTCAAGCACCACGTCAATGCCACTGCACCGGGTACTGTGTTCTTTCCCACTCTCGATGGCAAGATTATCACCTTAAACCACTCGATTTTGGACTTGAAAAGCCATATCTTGATTAAGCGATCGCAATGTTCAACCTGTGGCGATCGCCAGATTTTGCATCGGCAGGGCTTTGAACCCGTAAAACTGGTATCGCGTCGTAAACACTTTACCCATGATGGCGGTCATCGTGCGTTTACTCCAGAGCAGACCGTACAAAAATATCAACATCTGGTCAGCCCCATAACTGGGGTAGTGACAGAACTGGTCAGACTCACCGATCCGGCTAATCCTTTGGTGCATACCTACAAGGCAGGTCATGCCTTTGGCAGTGCTACAACTCTGCGGGGTTTACGGAATACTCTGAAATACAAGAGTTCTGGTAAGGGTAAAACTGATATTCAATCCCGTGCCAGTGGTTTATGTGAAGCCATAGAACGCTATTCGGGCATTTTTCAGGGGGATGAACCACGGAAGCAGGCCACTTTGGCAGAACTGGGAGACTTAGCCTTACATCCTGAGTCATTGCTGTACTTTAGCGACACCCAATATGCCAACCGGGAAGAGTTAAATGCTCAGGGTTCAGCCGCCGCTTATCGCTGGATTCCTCACCGTTTTGATGCTAGTCAACTGATCGACTGGACACCTGTATGGTCATTAACGGAGCAAAAGCATAAATATGTCCCGACGGCCTTTTGCTACTACAATTATCCTCAGCCGGAAGCAACTCGCTTCTGTAAGGCTGATTCTAACGGAAATGCGGCGGGTAATACTTTAGAAGAGGCGATACTGCAAGGATTTCTGGAACTGGTAGAGCGCGACAGTATCGCTATGTGGTGGTACAACCGGATACGCCGTCCTGCCGTAGATCTGAGTACCTTTGATGAACCCTATTTTGTTGATTTACAGCAATTCTATCAGCAACAAAATCGGGAGTTATGGGTGTTGGATGTAACTGCTGATCTAGGGATTCCGGCTTTTGCAGGGTTTTCACGGCGCACGGTGGGTACTTCAGAACGGATCTCCATCGGCTTCGGAGCGCACCTCGATCCGACTATTGCGATTCTCCGCGCCCTAACTGAAGTCAGTCAAGTGGGATTAGAGTTAGACAAAATACCGGACGATAAGCTTGATGGCGAGTCCAAGGACTGGATGCTGAATGTAACAGTAGAAAATCATCCTTGGTTAGCGCCCGATCCCTCTGTGCCCATGAAAACTGCCAGTGATTACCCGAAACGTTGGAGTGATGATATTCACACCGATGTGATGAATTGTGTCAAAACTGCCCAAACAGCAGGACTAGAGGTGATGGTCTTAGACCAAACGCGACCGGACATCGGTTTGAATGTGGTCAAGGTGATTATCCCAGGAATGCGAACTTTTTGGACGCGGTTTGGTCAGGGACGGCTCTATGACATACCCGTAAAGCTGGGATGGCTCGATGCGCCACTAGCTGAAGAGGAATTGAACCAGACCAACATCCCCTTTTAAGTTTTTTAAAGTTTAGGGGCGACAGATTTCTCTACATATCCTTGCCCCACCAAGCTTCTTCCCAAAGAAGAAGGGGACTGACCCACCCCTAACGGGTTAACAAAGCAAACAACAACATGAGGATTACTCCAATGGATAAGAAAAACCTTCTGCCCAACCAAGGCGCACCTGTCATCCGTGGCATCAGTGGTAAACTCCCCAGCCACTTAGCTGAACTCTCTGAGGAAGCTCTCGGTGGTAATGGTCTTGAAGCCTCTGCTACTTTTACTATCTGCGCGTTTGACGGTGCAGAAGCCTCTGCTACTTTTTGTATGTGCGCTTTCGATGGTGCAGAAGCCTCTGCTACTTTTTGTATGTGCGCTTTCGATGGTGCAGAAGCATCTGCCACTTTTTGTATGTGCGCTTTCGATGGTGACGAAGCGTAAGGACAACCTATACCAAATCTGTGAGAATAGGGTCTATCTGACTGATTAGCCTATCTCAACCGGATTTAGTGTATTCGTTTATTTGAGAAAACGAGGTTAAAGATGTTGAGTCGCACTCCAAACTTTTTCCTAGATTGGGTAAGCTTTTCTCATCTACCTCGTTTTCTTTGAATGGGGTTTTTAAGCTCTTATTGTACCAAATTTTGCAGGACTTACGCAGCCACAGCACTCGTATAGGAAATCCCCTTGCTCTCTGCCTGAGCAATCATACTTTTGACTGGGTGCAAAGCGGTGGATCCGTTGTTGGAGTAAAGCCCGCTCGGATCTAGGGACTAAAACCCAACAACAAACCTACTGAAAATGACCCTAACTTCTATGCTGACAAGTAATCATCTCAAAACCCGTCGTCTTCAGTTCTTGCGTAATCATCAAGAGGCTTTCGATGTGGAGCCAACCTTTATGCTTTCGCTGTTTGAAGAAGCCGTCCTTGGCATAGAAGAAACTTGTGGTGTTGAATCTAAATGTAATGTGGAAAAAGATCAATTATTTGCCATTGATTTTCAGGTTTGTAATGATCAAGGACGTACTTGGCCAATGTCTTTGACCCATGCGGTCAAGTTTATGGATAAAATTGAAAGTACAGTAGGTGTTCGACTCAATCGTAATTTGCTGGAGCAGTTTGCCACATTACACCTGGACTCCCATAAAATACAGGACAACACAGTCGGAATTGACCTAAGACCGAGAAATGAGGATTCTTGTATAAAAGTATATCTGCATCTTGCCCCAGAAGAAGAGCCTGAAGAATTAGTAAGAACAGCACTGCAACTTGATGGGGGTAGCTATTCACCTGAACTCCTACAGGTATTACTTAAAAGCACTATTGTAATTGGGTTTAATCTTTTCTTGAATGGCTACAGCGATCTTGAGTTATGGGCGGCTTGTCCGGGAGAGCAATATGAAGTCCCCAATTCAGACCGAGGCAAATATTTGAAACAGTATGTACAGAATAATTTTTCCCAGAAGATCAATGATTTGTTGAGAGAATCCACTTTTTTGGTAGTTTCTTTTTCCAACCAAAAAGAGCCTGCGCTAATCTTTCATTATGAGGATATTAAAGAGATACCCAAGAACTTCTTATTGAATAGTTTAGGGGATAGAATCTACAGCTTTTGTCAGGGTCAAGATTGTATGACTTATGCTGGAGTAGCTGTCACAGAGCGGGAATTGGAAAAAGACAGGTTAGAAAACTTTAGTATTCTTTATAATCAACGGGATGAATGTAAACCTTTGTTGCATATTAAAAAACGAGAAGATTTTAGTTAGTCTTCTCCCCCTCTCCCCGTCTCTACTTTAGTTATGCTTACTGCCTAAGAATATGGGAATAGAATTTAACCATTTATATGTTACCCTCGACGCAGAAACCCTAGATTCAATTGCCAAATCAGAGTTTATTAGCCAAGAATTCTGCACAATATCCAGAGATACTGTAAAAACTGATACAGAAAGTTGGACGGGAATTTATCTCAGAGGAAAACATTCCTATCTAGAGCTTTTTCCTCCCGGCGGTGCTGAAGGGTTGAGGGAAGGTTTTTCTGGTATTGGTTTTAATAGTCAACAAGCAGGAGAGATGGATATTGTACAGGAAAAGCTTAGACCCTTATTAGGAGCTAAAGAAATACTTTCTGATTTGCAAGTTCGTCAAACCGAAGCTGGAAAAGTTCCCTGGTTTTATTATTTGTCCATCAACCCAGTAGAGAGAGAAGCTTTTGCTTCATGGTTGATGGAATTTCATCAGGATTATTTAGATTATAAAAACATCAAACTTACCAGTGATGGTTGCTTTAACCGTGCTGCTTATCTAAAAACCCTTGATACTTCCGAAACCTGTTTATTTGATGACATATCAGAAGTTCATCTTGAATTGACTTTATCGGAACAGGAGGAGTTAGCATTACTCCTTCAATCTTTTGGCTATGACTCATCTAGCGTAGGAGATATTACTACCTATCATTCCCATAATTTTATGATCAAAGTATGCCAGAAAGTTGCTCGCCGTTATCGAATTTGCAAGGTTGTTTGCACTCTCAAAGAGCAATTACAGCAGGAAAAAACTTTTACTTTTGGTAAAAATGCACAGTTAAATCTGGGGAGATCCTTAGCAATTTGGGAGTTTGGATGACTCAAGCAATCCATAAAAATTAAGACAAATTTCACCAATTGCTGTTTTCATTGCTCCACCTATTTAATACCGTTTCTTATTATTAATCATGATCAACAATTGTCCTTTTGCTATTTCCCTTAACCCTGATGTCCAAATCACCAGCACTAAAGATGGCTATACCCTGCACGGAGCAGAATCTGAGCCGAATACTTGGCTAACCTTAGCAATAACGTCTTCAAAACTGCTCTTCTCTTTCCCTACTCTTCTTCTAGTGCTTCCTGCTGAATTGAAAATCGTTGAATCCGTCTTTGAATATCTGCTAAAATGCTCCGTACCTCGTTTAAATCACTTGTTAACAAATGGTCTGATAAAATGTCAAGAACTATATCTAAATCAACAGAATAGTTTAACAACAGTAAAAGGATATCATTTTCATAAATGCTGGCCCGGCTAAATTGTCCTTGACGATAGAGAGATGGCAAGGCATAACACTTTAAAATTAGGAGTCCTACCACTGTGACACATCGAACTTTTCGGTTTCCAAAGATCTGCTCTGCTACAAACTCTTGCGATATTTTTCGGAAGAGCTTATTTTGGGTTAACAATACGTCAACTTGTAACCCATCAAATCTTCCCCGAAGAAAATTTTTATCTTCACTCTGGATACCAATCTCTGGTAAAGTGTCAAGATCGGCACGAGCCAGGATCAGGTCAATATCTTGAGTATTGCGACCCTCCACATAGCTGAGTAGAGCTACCCCGCCAACGAGAACATAACGAATTTCTCGTTCAGCAAGCGCGTCAAATAATCGTTCAACAGTCTGAAAAAAATCAGAACTTTCTGACATTACACCACCCCAATTCTTAACATCAAATAAGATTCCATTTCTGATAATTTCACCGATCGCTGCTGTCATTGATTCACTGCCCAATCATCGTTCTCCATTATCCATCAATATGAACAATTGCCCTTTTGCTATTTCCCTTAACCCTGCTGTCCAAGTCACCAGCACTAAAGACGGTTATACCCTGCACGGAGCAGAATCTGAGCCGAATGCTTGGCTAACCGTTGCCACAACGCCCGGAATGGGTATGGCTCTTGATAGTCTCAAGGCAGGCAACACCACCCCTGAATTACTCGTGCAAGGGTTAGCCGAACTCGAGGGTCAGGCAGCCGGGGAACAGTTTGGGCAGATGCTACAACAATTGGATGAGCGAGGTTGGTTGAGTTATGCCGTGTTACCCCTAGCAGTGGTGATTCCGATGGTGGATTCCGCCGAGTTGAATCTCACCGAACCCTACTGGACACAAACCCGCCTCAGCCTCTCCCGTTTTGCCTATCAGCATCCCTATGAAGGCACAATGGTATTGGAGTCCCCCCTGTCGAAGTTTCGGGTCAAGCTCCTTGACTGGCGAGCCAGTGCGATCTTAGCTCAACTGGCCCAGCCCCAAACTTTAGGATCACTGACACCACCGCCGTACTTGGGTGCAGAAACCGCCTATCAGTTTCTCAACCTGCTGTGGGCAACGGGGTTTCTGACGGCTGACCCCGAACCCCCCTCCCTCCGGCTTTGGGACTTCCATAACCTGCTGTTCCATAGTCGCAGTCGCTTCGGTCGCCACGACTATCTCGCCATAGACCATGATATAGAGCAGTGGTCAGATTTTCCAGTCGTGAAGCCTCCCATGAGTGACCAGATTGTGCCACTACCACGTCCGAACTTGGGGGCGTTGATATCTAATGATGCTACCCTCACAGAAGCGATCGAGACACGGAAATCCGTTAGGCAATATGATGATAACCATCCGATCACTATTGAACAACTGGGAGAGCTACTTTATCGCACTGCCCGTATTAAGGAATTGCTTTCCGCAGAAGATTGGTTTGGGAAAAATTGGCGGGAACAATTAAGTTTTGAAGCAGATATTGACTATGGGGAGTTAAGCCGTCGCCCTTATCCGAGTGGTGGGACAATGTATGAATTAGAAATTTACCCAGTAGTACGGCTTTGTGAAGGCTTGAGTCAAGGAATCTACCACTACGACGCACTAAATCACCAGCTAGAGCAGGTTATTGTCACCCAAGACGACATTTTTGCTCTATCAGGCTATGGTCTGCTAGACTTATTAAAATTAAACGGATTAGGAACACCACAGGTACTTCTAGTAATTACAGCCCGATTTGGTAGACTATTCCGTAGATATCGCTCTGTAGCTTATGCGTTAGTGCTGAAGCACGTTGGAGTATTACAGCAAAATCTCTACCTAGTGGCGACGAATATGGGATTAGCTCCCTGCGCGATTGGGGGAGGTGATAGCGATGCTTTTGGGCAAACAGTTGGTTTAAATTATGTGGAAGAGTCGGCTGTCGGGGAATTTCTGCTCGGCTCGTTGCCTAACAGCAATGTTGAAGCAAGTGGGCTGGAGTCGATGGAGGTGGATGGCTCAGAAGAACCTGCTGAGGCAACTGTCTCAGCCAGTGACACAGGATTGGCTGGAATGGAGCTTGAGCCTGATTCTGGTGAACCTGAGCCTGGTCAAACAGAAATATTGGGAAATCAGCTTGAGTCAGTTGGGTCAGTGGCAGAAATTGCCTCGGCTGAGATAGGAGAAAGTCCTGAAAATACCTCAGAGCAAGTTGAAGAGACGGAGGCTGAGGCTGTTGAATTGACGGCTTCAGATGCGATCGCCCAGACTCCAGATTCATCCAGTGTCGCTGAGGGAGAAAAATCAGCAGGGGTTTGGGCCAGTGAAGTTGAGAGTTCTGCAACCCAACTATCGATCGCACTCCATCCCCATGACCTGGACGATCGCATTCCCGGACTGGCTGAACTTCACAACCAAACATTAGGCGATCCTCGGATCACGATTGTAATTCTAGATGGCAACCCAGACCACACATTATCCTGTTTTGCTGGAGCCAACGTTTCTAAGGTGTTTCCCTACTGGCATGAACCAGCCGATCCAATCAGCCCAGAAGATTACGCCACCTTTCAAGCCATCCGAGACCAGGGGCTAAAGGGCAAAGCGAAACAAGAGGCACTTGAAAGTGCTATACCCGACACCATAAATCGTGTTGAACTCAATGACCATGCTTGTCATGTCACCAGTACCATCGTGGGTCAAGAACATAGCCCTGTTTTTGGCATTGCTCCCAACTGCCGAGTCATCAATATGCCTCACGATGCCGTAGTTACGAGCGACAATGGTATAGCTCTGAGTGGCTATAACGAGGTGCTGTCTCCCCTCAATTTAGCCCGTGCCTTTGAGTTAGCTATAGAGTTGGGTGCAAATGTTATCCACTGCGCTTTTTGTCGCCCCACCCAAACCGGAGAAGGGGAAGAAATCCTAGTTAAAGCGATTAAAAAATGTATTGATAACAATATCTTGATCGTCTCGCCGACGGGGAACAATTTAGGCGAATGCTGGTGTATGCCTGCTGTGCTGCCGGGAACTTTGGCAGTGGGAGCAGCAAAGGTTGATGGTACGCCCTGCCACTTTAGTAACTGGGGCGGCAATAATGGAGAAGAGGGTATCCTTGCTCCCGGTGAAGATATTTTAGGGGCGCAACCTTGCACTGAAAAACCCGTGCGTTTGACAGGAACCAGTATGGCGGCTCCGGTGATGACGGGTATTGCGGCGCTGTTAATGAGTTTGCAAGTGCAACAGGGCAAACCCGTTGATGCTGAAGCCGTGCGGACTGCACTGCTCAATACGGCAATTCCCTGTGACCCAAACGTTGTAGAAGAACCAGAACCCTGTCTACGCGGCTTTGTGAATATCCCTGGGGCGATGAAGGTGCTGTTTGGACAACCTTCTGTTACCATTTCCTTTGCAGGCGACCAAGTGACCCGCACAGAATGGGCTGGCTATGGCACGGCGATCGCAGGGGATACGTCGAGTATTCCTGCTGGGATTACTGCGATCGCAGTAAGTTCGGTTGGAGACTCTACTATGACAATGCAATCGGCTACGCCAATGGCGGCCGAAGTAGCGGTAACTGCGGCGGCTGACCCGGCTACGGTGGAGGCTAGTACCGCTTTTTCGGGCCATGTTTATGCTCTGGGAACCTTGAGCTATGACTTTGGCGATGAAACCTGTGTTGATACCTTCAAAGAACGGATGGCTCCGGTAGAAATGGACAGCATCTTGGTTCCGCCAGACCCCTACGATCCCCGTCAGATGGTTGAACACCTCGATCGCAACCCAGACGAAAGCCGTTCGTTGATCTGGACGTTGAGCCTGGATGGAGACACGATCTATGTCCTAGAGCCAACAGGAGCGTTTTCAGACCAGATCTACGAGATGTTTGTGCTGATGTTAGTAGGTCAACTGGAACAAGAAAGCAGTGATGAATTTGTAGAACGAATTAGCATCCCCGCCCGACAAACTAACCGCACAGTTGAACTATTCTCTGGTCAGGTTGTGCCCGTCGTGAAGGTACATGATATCCGAGGAATGTACGGCTGGAAAGTGAATACCCTGGTCAACGCGGCGATGGTGGCGATCTCTCGTCAGGTGGACGAAGCCCAAGCACCCCTCATCCAACAAGCTCTGACTTCGTTCCTCAACCGAGTCTACAATGATCTACGCAATGTGGGTCAGACTTCGCGCAATCGCGCCCTCAACTTCGCCGCCACCAACATCTTCCAAGCAGCTTCCGTCTTTGCGAAAGCGATCGCCGAGCGTCGTCAACTCGACACTATAGAAGTCGAAAAAAGCCCCTTCTGTCGGCGAAACAGTGACTGTTGGGATATCAAGCTAGAGTTCTCTGACCCAGAAAGGAGTAGTCGGGGACGCAAGGTTTTTCTATTTACCTTGGATGTAGTGCTTCAGATGCCCGTCACTTTGGGTAAAATCAAGAGTTGGTCAATGCCTTCGCGTTCTGAACAAACCTGATCTACAACAAAATGGGCTACCAACCTAAGTGTCGGCGTAAACAGAAGGTTCGTGTCACCAGGTGCAGCCTTGTGAAGTTTTGCAAAAATGACCCATTTTTTCGGCGAAATTAGACCTCTTGCAAAAGTCTTAAGTCGATCCTTGTACAGCAACATTTTTGAAGATTATCAACTACTAATAAATAATTAACTGAAAGTCCCTCCCATTATTGTTTCTATCGTTTGTTTTCGGATTTATGCAAGAGGTCTCTTGATGATAGCAGTCAAGGCAAAAAATCGACCATCAAGAAAAAACGAGCGATCAAAGGGCAAGGGATCCGCCACAGCTTCCCCCGGCTTTTAGGCAGAATAGCATCTAATACCATTTCTCTAAATGAAAACTACACATCGAATTTAAATCCCCCTTTAAGTTCCCCTTTTTAAGGGGGATTTAGGGGGATTAAACTTCTGTAGTCAGACTTTGGAGAATTGGTATAATATAATTATCTAATTAAATTAGGCTCTTCGTTACCCTTTATGCTAAATCAACAGACAAGATGCCAAGACAACATACTTCTAACCCAAAAATTCCGAAAGTTTCTAAAGCCATAGCCTCTCCGTTTTATTAGTTTAAGTTTATTGTTGATTCCCTCGACCAC
>NZ_JADBUZ010000160.1:0-3284 GCF_020245305.1 Microcystis sp. M20BS1
TTCAAGACTCGGTTAACAATTTGTAATATTCCTTGTTGACACCCTTACAAAACAAAGAAAAAACTGAAATCAAGTCAGGATAAGGGTTGGAGTGCTTACTGCAAAAATTGTTAAGAAAGATCCCTATAAGGGATAGCTTATTAAGGGGGGCAAGGGGGGATCAAACCTTATTAAGGGGGGCAAGGGGGGATTAATTAGAACCCCTTAGTCAACAAACCATAAACAATAATCAATTATCACAATCGATTCTAATCCATGCAAAAAAAACTCTATGGACAGCTTGCCGCCCAAGACTAACCAGTTTTCAGATACCCAAGAGCCAGCAGCGAGTCCATCTCAGCGCCAAGCAGTGCCGGTCAATTATGAGTACAGCCTCAATCTGCCGGAATTACTCAACCAGCTTGACCTCTCAGTGTTGATTTCCACCTACCAAGCGGGACGAGTGGCCAGCATTGGCACTTATAAAGGACAAATACGGGTGAGTTTCGCCCATTTTGACCAAGCAATGGGTTTAACCCGAACCGCTACCGGAATTGCTGTGGGCGCTCGTCAGGCAATTTGGAATTTACCCGCTAATCGAGAGATTGCCCCCCAGATTAAACCCGAAGGGGAACAGGATATCGCCTTTTTGGCCCGCTCCTCTCACCTCACCGGTCCGATTATGGGTCATGATTTGGCCTTTGGCAGTAATCGCCTTTGGGTGGTCAATACCCTATTTAACTGTCTGGCAACTATCGAAGGAAATTGGAGTTTTCTACCCCAGTGGAAACCGCCCTTTATTACCGAGTTAGTCCCCGGAGACCGCTGCCACCTCAATGGCTTGGCTATGGCTGAAAATAGCGGCACTCCCGTATATGTAACGGCATTGGGGGAAACCAACGAGGAAAGCCTCTGGCGAGAGAATAAGGCCCAGGGCGGATGCTTAATTGATGTGGCTAGGGGAGAGGTGATTTTGCGGGGTTTAGCTATGCCCCATTCTCCCCGCCTTTATCAGGGTAATCTCTATTTCCTCAATTCCGGTTATGGAACCTTGAACCGTTGGCATCCCCAAACTGGTAGCACGGAAATCGTGGCGGAATTGCCCGGTTTTACCCGGGGTTTGGACTGTTGGGAAGGTCACGCCTTTGTCGGGTTGTCCCAAGTGCGGGAAACGGCGGTTTTTGGCGGTTTACCCCTGGATGAGCGGCGTAATCAATTGCGGTGCGGGTTGGCTATTGTCAACCTGGCTACCAGTCAACTGGTGGCAACTTTTTGGTTCAATAGCGGCGTGGAGGAGGTTTTTGCCGTCTCCGTCCTTCCGGGCTACCGCAACCCGGCGCTAATTGGACCAGATACCGACCTCGATGGCACTCAATCGGTGTGGATGGTGCCTTCTTTAGGGGCTTAATTTTGTAATTTTCACCCTATTATTCAGGAAAAAATCATGTCAACTCCTTAAAATGACTAACCCTACTATCTTAGAAGAGCTACTAAAATTAGCAGCTACTGCTAATTCTCTCGCAGAATTTAAGCAGTCTTTGGCAAAAATCAATATCTAGAAAACGGGTTTCTTCAAGAAACCCGTTTTCTGGACTTATGGCGAATCACCTGAATCAGTGAACAGTTGTTAGCCTTTTGGTAACTGATTCAGGTAATTGCATTTGCGTCTCTTGGTTATAATTCACAAACAGGCTATAATGTTAGTAAAACAACGTTAATCTCTAAGGTTTATCAATGACTCAAATATTGATCGAAATTCCCGACGAATTAATATCTCGTTTGCAAGAACAAAAATCCTCGGTTCAAGAGATTGTTATCAAAGCTTTGGAAAATTATGTTCAAGCTGAATTACCAGATATTACTAAGACTCGTACTTGGGAACTTTGTGGAAGTTTAGAAATTGTCCAACCTGAGCCTAAATATATTATCGGACAAGATAATCGGGGTCAAGTTGTAACTAACTACGCTGAAAACATCGATGAAATTATTTATTAAAAATTGTGGACAAAGAAATTATTGTTGATACTTCTGCTTTAATTGCCTTTTTTGTCAAATCTGAAACTCATCACGAAAGCGCTCAAAAACATTACTTAGAAAATCCTCATAATAATTGGATTATTCTCGAATCGGTATTCGATGAAACTGTGACTTGGATTCGGAGCAAGGTATCTAGTCGATCCTCAATCCAAGTGGGTCAAATACTAAGAGAAGATCATCGTTATATCAATGTGTCAGATGGCGATGATCTGGCAATATGGGAAGCTTTCTGTAAGTACAATGATAAAAAATGGAGTTACACAGATTGTTCTATTTTAGTTATGGCTCATCGTTTACAAATATTTAAGGTAAGTAGGTAGGCGTTAAAAGTTGTCAGATCCCCCCGCCTATCGGCACCCCCCTTATCAAGGGGGGCAGGGGGGATCGAACCTAAAATCCATTTTTAATTTAATTATAACCAGCTACTTATTCGCTTTTGATGATCATATTCGTCAAATGGCAGGATTAGGAATTGTTTGTGTCCCATAAACTAATAAAAATACAATTTATGAACGTCGTTCAGATTGCATATCTTGCAACAACCCACGAAACTGAGAAAATGGTTTTTTTCAAGAAACCATGAGAAAACGCCTATTTAGAAACCCGGTTTCTTGTATAAATGTTAATTTTTGTTATAGAAACCTTGAAAAATTCGGGATTGTTTGCACAAAATAGTCGCATTAATCTTTTGCGGTTAACGTCATGACTTCTACCCTTTTGCCGAGCCTTTCTGCTGTTGACGATGTTTTGTGCAATTTTGCTCAATCTGATGGCTTGAGTCAAGCTAATCAGGTGAATAGTGCGAGAAATCAGCGTTTAACCGCTACTGTAGTTTTCCTCGATGCTGGTGTTAGCGATTATCAAAGTCTCCAAGCTGGAGTAATTCCAGAAGTCGCCACCGTTATTCTCTCTCCCAATCAAGACGGAATCGAACAAATATCCGCTTTTTTACCACAAAATCCCCAGATTACCACCATTCACCTCTATTATTAAATCGGTGCGTTACGCTATCGCGCTTCACCCCTAAGAGTAAGCGGACAACTCAAATGAACCAAACAACCGCCAATTATGATGAACCCTGGAAAGAAGCATTAACCGAGTATTTTGAAGCGTTTTTATACTTCTTTTTTCCTGAAGTTCACCAATTGATTGATTGGACAAAAACTCCCGAATCCCTAGAAAAAGAACTCAAACGGATTACCGCTTCAGCAAAGACAAAAAAACGTTTCGCTGACAAACTCTATAAAGTTTGGTTACTCAGGGGTGAA
>NZ_JADBUZ010000161.1:0-3752 GCF_020245305.1 Microcystis sp. M20BS1
ATCCTGCTTGGTTAGAAGAAACGGCCAAACAACTGCGACAAAGACAGACAGATGTATTGGATTGGGGAACCAACAGAGACAAAAATTATTATTATTAGTTGTAAATTTCATTATGACTAGGCTCAATGTAATCGCTGTTATTTTGTTGATTAAACTTTAAAATTCTCATTGCTTGGGATAGGAACGCCAAGGGCGATCGCACTGCAAGGTCAGAGATCCGTCTATGTTGTAAAATTGATCTGTAAAAGGATGTAAAATCTGATGAACTTAAAACCCAAAATCAAATCAAAATTACTACTACAAACAAGTTATTTGTCTAAGTTATCCGTTCTGATGGTCATAAGTTTTTGTTACGCTATAATTGCCGTCAAAATCTTAGTGTATGATAAAGCTAGTGTCTACGCATTGCCAATCACGATAGATTTAAAGGAAAATAACAAGAAACAAAACACATCAGAAAGACCTCGGTTAGTCTTAACAAGGAATAATAGGGTTGCAGAATATGAAGGTGTCTTAATTGCACCAGGCAACGGACAACAAAATTATGATGTTGTTGATATAGATACTAGAGATTTCACAGAAGGAGGAACTTTAAGAATAGATGTTCAAGTTGGTTCTGGTAAAAGTAATGCGTCTTTTGACATTTTTCCCCAAGATGCGGTTGTCCCTATTGCTGGAAGGCCAACAGAAAGTATTGCCGGTTCTTATGATGTTTCGAGAAATTCAGGTACATCACTAACTTATCAATTTGATAGAGGTGAAATTTTCCAATTTGGGGCGACTGGTAATTGGTTTAGTGAAAAAGGCAGTCGTAATAGTTATAGGATGAAAGCTTATGTTATTCCTAAACAACGTTATTAAGATATTAACGTAGTGCGATCGCCGATCTTGTAGGTTGGGTTGACGAAAGGAAACCCAACATTTCTACACAGAAAATATCCCCTTTCCAAAACGAATTAACACCATTATCTTTTAATTTGTTGGGTTGCGTTCCTTAACCCAACCCACCGAATTTTTGAAAAATTTTAGTTGATCTTGTCGGTTGATACGACGAAACCCAACCTACATTTTATTCCATACCAATATCACTATCAAAGATCAGCCTTTCTGAAGCCCCCCACATCTGATCATAAATTCCTTCTTCAACATAACGATGAAAACTGGAGTGTTGCCAATCTTTCGGAGCGTTTACTAATCCATGATGCACGGTATTCGAGATGATTAACAAAATCTCAATAAAAAAACCCTTGACAAATCCCCGCCCTTGACAGATAATTATATATATAATGGGAATCCGTGCCTTCCTACAAACCCTCTTTTTTTAGGTCAAATAATGCGATTAAATTTATTCCTGCTCCCTGGGGTTGAGTTCTAGCTTCAGCAGTTTTAGGAGATGGGAAATATGGCAGCTTGGATTATCGCTATTGTGAGCATAAAATCTTCCTATTTGTAGTGCCAGTTGTTCTCTATATCTTTCTGGGGGTGATGTATGGTCCTCTGGAGGTTCAACTTCTAACCAATATTGCTTCGCTTTTTTGATAGTCAACAGAGCCAGCACTAATTCCGATTGGCTATTGTCGTGGCTAACTTGATATTGTTTTTGCCAAGATAGCTGTAATTTGTCCACTTCCGATAGTTCTAGGTTTTGACAATGAGAGATTCTCCCTTTAACTCTGGAAAAATTATTTTTTAAATCGGCATCATCCTTAATTTTATCTGCCATATCAAGATAAATATTTTCTAGCCTAGCAGCGGAATTTTGATAAACAGCCGAATGTTCGCTAAGAATTGATTGAATATGAGTATCGGGAAAAATAAAATAGCACTCTTTATGAATCAATCCCGTCACCCAAATTCTATGCTGTCCAACCCGATTGACTTTAATCAGTGATTTTTCATATAAGTCCTCAAAAATTTTCTCTAAATCCTTAAATGGATAGGAATCATCTAAATCTTTTAAATCTTTCTTTTGTAAGTCCAAATCGACGATAGCGAACAGTTGCTGAGGATTTAAATAAGAAGCTTCTGGGTTCTCTTCATGCAAACGCAAAAGATTAAAGTAAGTATTTAAAACATCATTTCTATCACCACAGTTAAAAAAAGTCGGTATCTTTTGTGTCCAATCCCTAGGAACACAAGCTCTATAAAAATTAGCATCGGGAAAATCTGCCATAGCTCGATAGGATTGAGGAGATAACCTGCTGGCATTTTTTTTGATTTCCCCTTCACAGAGGATGACAAATTTATTACGAATTTGACGGTTTGCCAGAATAAATTGACAATGTTCTAAAAGTTCCGTTTCCTTAAGACTCATGGGTTAGTTTCTCCATCTTTATTTCAATAGTTTTGGTTCTATCTCTTTAACATGAGCGGGAGTTAAAGCTTGACAGAGTTCATAGGAATGAGTGGCTAAGATATATTGATTGCTAGGTTCCCATTCCTGCAAGTCCTCAATAATTCTATATTGCCAGTCGGGATGGAGAGCAATCTCAATTTCATCCATCAAGACAATCGCATCTTTTATCCTACGATACTTTAGCCACAGATAGATACTTAATCGCTTCAGTTCCCCATGACTCAAATCCTCTGGATATAATTCTTCTCCGTTTGTGTCTCCTTTGAATTTAAAGGTAATCCCCGATATATCTTTATCTAAATTAATTTCTTTATCCGATAAAATTGAATTTAATTTTTGTCTTCTTAGTTGATAATTATTTCCATATTCACCAGTTTCTATAGCTTGGGCAAAATCTTGATCACGAGCCATGATAAAGTAATTAATCAATAGCTCAACTGGCAAAAAATCGTAGGTAAATAAGTTGCTAAGTTTCTTTTTAATATCTGCCATGGCTAAATAATAGTTACTAGAGTCTGGATTCCCTTGATTTATCTGAAAAAGACTCTTGTTAGTAGCTTTGGGTAAAAAGATAAAAACTTGCGTTGAAGGTGCGGCTAAAAATATTTTTGAGGATAATTCTTTCATGAATAATTGAAATTCTTCTTGGGTGGCTTGACTAAACTTACACAACAAAAATATCTCTTGATTCTTCTGGTTATTGGCTCGACAAAGATATATTAATTGACCATCAAGATCAGATACACAGCCTTTTATATAAACATCCCCAAAATGATATACTAATTGACCGTCAAGATTAGATACTAAGTCTTTTATATAAGCATCTCTGCAAATAAAAAAATCTAGTTTCACTTCTTCCCGATTGTCGGTTAGAATTTCAAACATAGCTAGGGTTTTCTGGTCTAACTCATCTTCTAGTTGACATCGATGGAGTACATTTACCACATATTCTATCTTTTGTGGATCACCAGAACAATGAAGCAGGATAAAAATTAATTGTAGAAGGGTACTTTTGCCGCCGCCATTTTGACTACCGATAGGGAATATCTGAGGAAAAAAGTCTTTCTCGAAACTAATATCAATATTCTTTAACACTCGAAAGTCAGGAACCTGAACCCGTAGTAACCGCATTGTTAAAACTCCTGTAATCCTATCCTCTTGCTCATCTGCTTATTGTAGCTCACAGGGAAAAGTGAAACAATCTCTTCTCCTACAAATTCCGGCAGATTTCCTCAAAAAAACCCTTGACAAATCTCCGCACTTGACAGATACTTATATATAGAATGGGAATCCGTGCCTTCCTACAGACCCTCTTTTTTCAGGTTAGATAAGCGTCAAGAAAATAAAAATCTAATACCTGACCAGCGCTAAAGAGGATAGGTTATGACAACTAAAG